>NZ_JAGHKE010000107.1:0-6872 GCF_017889395.1 Allofournierella sp.
TGCAGCCCGGCCCGGCTCAGCGAAAGGGTCAGCGAGAAGCGGTTGATGCCCTCCTCGCAGCCGTCGAAGGCCATGGCGTGATGCACCGGCTCGCCGCCGTCCCGGATGAGCACCAGGTGTGGGCGCACGAATCCGTAATCGTAGGGGATGGTGAGCCGGAAGGTGACCTGCTGGCCGGTTTTCACCGCGCCGAAGGGGGTTTTATAGGCCGGGTCAAAGCTGTTGTATAACTGATCCACACAAACACTCCCAGAACAAAGATGCCGGCAGCCGCCGGGAAAAACGGATATCGAACAGGAAAAGGCCCCGGGGCCGGACTGTCCGGCGCCCGGGGCGAAGGGGCAGCCGCAGAGACTGCCCGGAAATCAAAGAGAAGAAAACAGTAAGGGCGGCACCGCATAATTCCAGGTGGTGGAGCGCGCCGGAAAATTTTTTGCGGAATGAACCCAAAAGCGCAGGCAAGCCTTTGAGGCCCCGCGAGCATTTTGGGAAAATTCCACGGAAAATTTTGGCGCGATACGCCGCCTGAGCCGACAGGCGTGAATTGTGCGGTGGTGCCCTAAAAAAATTACTTTACGGGATGCGCGCCCCAGATGTCGCGGGCGTAGTCCATCACGGAACGGTCGGCGCTGAATACGCCGCTGTTGGCAATGTTGGCCAGGCTCATCTGGTTCCAGCGGGTGCGGTCGGCGTACAGCTTCTGCACGTCGGCCTGGGCGCGGCGGTAGTCCTTGAAGTCGGCCATGACCATGTAGGGGTCGCTGGTGCGCAGGTTGTTGACCACCTCGTGGAAGCTTTCGCCGTTCCAGCCCTTCTCCAGGAAGTTCAGCACCTCCATGGCAACCTCGTCGCTGTTGATGAACATGCTGGGATGGTAGCCGGTGGCCTTCATCTGGTTCACTTCCTCGGTGAGCATACCGAAGATGATCTCGTTCTCCTTGCCCGCGGCGGCGGCGATCTCAACGTTGGCGCCGTCCAGGGTGCCCAGGGTGATGGCGCCGTTCAGCATGAACTTCATGTTGCCGGTGCCGGAGGCCTCGGTGCCTGCCAGGCTGATCTGTTCGCTCACCTCGCTGGCGGGCATCAGACGCTCGGACAGGGACACATTGTAGTCCTCCAGGTAGACCACGCGCAGCTTCTCGCGCACGGCGGGGTCGGCGTCGATCAGAGCGCCCAGCTTGCAGATCAGGCGGATCATCTGCTTGGCCATGTAGTAGCCGGGGGCAGCCTTCGCGCCGAAGATGTAGGTCTTGGGGGCGAACTCCGCATTGGGATGATCCTTCAGGTACAGGTACTGGGCGGCGATGTTCAGCGCGTTCAGGTGCTGGCGCTTGTACTCGTGCATGCGCTTGACCTGGCAGTCGAAGATGGAGGCGGGGTCGATCACCTGACCGGTGGTCTTCTCCAGATAGGAGGCAAACTCCGCCTTGTTGGCCTTCTTCACATCCTCCAGAGCCTTGAGAACAGTCTTGTCGTCCTTAAAGGCGTTCAGCTTTGCCAGCTGGGAAGCGTCGTGCTTGAAGCCCTCGCCGATGGTCTCGCTCAGCAGCTTGGTGAGGCCGGGGTTGGAGGCCAGCAGCCAGCGGCGGTAGGCGATGCCGTTGGTCACGTTCTTGAAGGCCTGGGGCTTATACAGGTAGTAGTCGTGGAAGACACTGTCCTTGATGATCTGGCTGTGCAGCTTGGACACGCCGTTGATGGAGTGGCAGACATAGCAGCAGATGTTGGCCATGCGAACCTGATTGTCGCCCAGGATGGCCATGTAGTTGATCTTGCCCCAGTCGCCGGGGAAGGCCTTTTCGAAGTCGGCGCGGCAGCGGCGGTCCATCTCCTCCACGATGGAGTAGATGCGGGGCAGGGTGGAACGGAAGATGTCCAGGTTCCACTTCTCCAGCGCCTCGCTCATGACGGTGTGGTTGGTGTAGGCGAAGGTGCGCTGGCAGATGTCGAAGGCCTTATCCCAGTCGTAGCCGCACTCGTCCAGCAGGATGCGCATCAGCTCGGGGATGGCCAGGGTGGGATGGGTGTCGTTCAGCTGGATGGCCGCCTTCTCGGGCAGGGTGTCCAGGCTGCCCCACTGGGACAGATGATTCTGGCAGATGTCGCCGATGGAGGCGGCGGACAGGAAGTACTGCTGGCGCAGGCGCAGGATCTTGCCCTCGCGGTGGTTGTCGTTGGGGTAAAGGATCTTGCTGATCAGCTCGGCGGAGGCGTTCTTGGAGATGGCGCTGCCGTACTCGCCGGCGTTGAAGCTGTTCATGTCGAAATCGGGGGCCTTGGCCTGCCACAGGCGCAGCTTGGCAACGCCCTGTCCGTCGTAGCCCTGCACGTACATGTCGCTGGGCACGGCGATGACGCTGTTGTAATGACGGTGGGTCACATGATGGTAGCTGCCCTCCCAGCTTTCCTCAATGTCGCCGTCGAACTTGATCTCGATGCTCTGGTCGGGGTGGCTCTTCAGCCAGACCTGACCGCCGGGTAGCCAGTTGTCGGCCTTTTCCTGCTGCCAGCCGTCCACGATCTTCTGCTTGAAGATGCCGTACTCGTACAGGATGGAATAGCCGGTGCCGGAGATGCCGGTGGTGGCCATGCCGTCCAGATAGCAGGCGGCCAGACGGCCCAGACCGCCGTTGCCCAGGCCTGCATCCGGCTCTTCCTCGTAGATGCTCTCCATCTTGATGCCCGCGTCGGACAGCACCGCCTCAGCCACTTCGTTCAGGCCCAGGTTGAACAGGCTGGTCTTCAGGCTGCGGCCCATCAGAAACTCCATGCACAGGTAGTACACCTGCTTTGCGCCGGTGCCGTAGGCGCGGCTCTGGAACTTTTTGTGCTGGGCGCTCATCAGCCGGCGGGCGATGATGGCCAGCGCACGGTAGATCTGCTGGTTGCTGGCCACGTCCAGCGTGGTGCCGTATTCCGTGTTCAGCCGCTCCTTGAGCAGCTTCTCAAACTCTTTCTTGGTGTATTTCGTCAACGTTTCTCCACTCCTGTCGGTAAAAGTAAATCGCTGCCAAAAAACTAAGGGTCAAAGGGGGAATTCCGGCGGGCGGGGCGCTCCCGTTCTGGGGGTCCCGGGGCCGGGCGGCCTGGCAGCAGGGCTGCACACTGTGAGCAGTACCGTGGCATTCAGGCAACAGAGACAGCACGGGACTGCCTTTTTATTTTACCAATTTATCCGGCCCGTTTCAAGAAAAAATACGTTTCCGGTAAGCATATGCCCCTTCCCGGCGGGCAAAAAGACAGGATGCGGCAAAAAAAGGGGTTTTCTGTGGGGGTGCTTTATACTATAATAAGATTCAAGGCGGCGGGCTGCGCCGGATGCGTGCCGCCGCCTTGTGACTATGCTTCGCGCCTGGCGCGGAGTTTTGTGAAAGAAGAGGGATTGAATTATGCCGGTTACCAAAGTGAAACTGACCATCTGCGGGTCCAACTATATCGTATCCACCACCGATTCCGAGGAATATGTGAACCAGCTGGCCGAGCGGCTGGACACGGACATGACCGAGATCATGACCCAGAACCCCAGCGCCAGCGTGGCCGCCAGTGCGGTGATCAGCGCGCTGAGCTATCTGGATGAGCTGAACAAGAACGCCTCCAGCACCGACAACATGCGCGCCCAGATCAAGGATTATCTGGAGGACGCCGCCAAGGCCAAGCTGGAGGCCGAGAACGCCCGCCGTCAGGTGGAGAAGCTGACCGCCGAGCTGAACGCCCTGAAGGCCCAGCAGGCGGCCGCCGCCCAAGCTGCTGCCGAGCAGGCCGCCCTGCTGGAAAAGGCCGAGGAGGCCGCCGCCGGTGAGGAAACCGCCGTCAGCGAGGAGAGCAATGAACAGTAACGCACCCATGGAGATCCTTGCCCCCGCGGGCAATATGGAGGCGCTCACCGCCGCCGTCTACAGCGGGGCCAACGCGGTGTATCTGGGCCTGAAGCGGTTCAGCGCCCGGCGCACCGCCGGAAACTTTGATGCACACGAGCTGCGCCAGGCGGTGAGCTTCTGCCACGGCCGCGGGGTGAAGGTGTATGTGGCCATCAACACCACCGCCCACCCGGCGGAGCTGGAGGCCCTGTGCGACGCGCTAGCCGACGTGTGCGCCGCCGGTGCCGACGCGGTGATTCTGCAGGACCTGGCGGTGGCGGCGCTTGCCCGCCGTATGGCTCCGGACCTGCCCATCCACGGCTCTACCCAGATGAGCGTGCACACGCTGGAAGGCGCGCTGGAGCTGGCCGCGCTGGGCTTCTCCCGGGTGATTCTGGCCCGCGAGCTGAGCCTTTCGGAGATTGAACACATCGCCAAAAACTGCCCCATCGAGGTGGAGGTGTTCGTGCACGGCGCGCTGTGCATGAGCGTTTCTGGCCAGTGCTACATGAGCGCCTTTCTGGGCGGACGCAGCGGCAACCGGGGCGGCTGCGCCGGACCCTGCCGCCTGCCCTTTGCGGCGGACGGCTCCGGGGCCTGTCATCTGAGTTTGAAGGACCTTTCCGCCGTGGGCAGTCTGCCCGCGCTGGCCGCCGCCGGTGTGGTGAGCGCCAAGATCGAGGGACGGCTGCGGGGGCCCGAGTACGTGGCCGCGGCGGTGAACGCCTGCCGCAATTCGCTGGCGGGCCAGCCCTACGACGAAAAAGTATTACAGGATGTATTTTCTCGTTCCGGTTTTACCAACGGGTATATTGAGGGCAAGATCAACGGGAGCATGTTCGGGGTGCGTACCGCCGAGGACAGCGCCGCCAGCAAGGCGGTGATGCCCGCGCTGCGGGAGCTGTACCGCCGGGAGATGCCCCGGGTGCCGGTGCGCTTCACCCTGCTCTGCGAGGAGGAGGGCTGCAAGCTCACCGCCGCCGACGGCGAGGGCAACACCGCCATCGCCTACACCCAAAGCGCCCCCCAGAAGGCGGAGAAGGACCAGCGGGGCGCCATCGAGCGGGCGCTGGGCAAGACCGGCGGCACGCCCTTCTATCTGGAGAGCCTGACCATTGAGGGCGAGCCGGGCTATCTGCCGGGCAGCGAGTGGAACGAGGTGCGCCGGGCCGCGCTGGAAAGCCTGCTCAAAAAGCGCAGCGCCCTGAAGCCCTGGGCCTTCCACCGTCTGCCCCTGCCCGCCGCCCAGCGGCACCCCCTGCCCGCAAAGCTGCCCCTCTGGGGCCGGTTCGAGCACTGGGAGCAGGTGCCGGAAAACGCCGAAGAGCTGGCCGGGCTGATCGTTCCGGTGTTCGAGGCGGAGCAGGTTCCCGCAAATCTGCGGGCGAAAACCGTGCTGGAGCTGCCCCGGGCCATGTTCGGGGCCATGGAGCCCGCGGTGGCCAAGGCCATCGAGGCCACGAAAAACGCGGGCTTTGCCGGGTATCTGGCCCAGAACATCGCCCACTTCAAGCTGGCGAAGGGCCTGCCCCTCTACGGCGGTTTCGGGCTGAACATTACCAACCGCCTGGCCGCGGATACTTACAAGGCCATGGGCCTGCGGGCCATGACCCTGCTGCCCGAGGTGCCCTTCAACGAGATGACGGCCATTGCCCCCGGCGTGCCCACCTGGGCGCTGGTCTACGGCCACATGCCCCTGATGCTCACCCGGGCCTGCCCGCTGCAGAATGTGACCGACTGCGCCCACTGCGGCAAAAAGGGCGAGCTGACCGACCGCAAGAACAAGCACTTCCCGGTGCGCTGCGGCGGCGGTGTGCGTCAGGTGTACAACCCGGTGCCCCTCTATCTGGGCGATCGGACCGGAGAGGTCCCCGCCGATGCGGGTGTGCTGCTGTTCACCATCGAGTCGAAGGAGCAGGCGGCAAAGGTCATCGACCGGTACCGCAAGGGCGAGGCCTGGCCCGGCGAGTTCACCCGGGGTTTGTACTATAAGCCCGCACAGTAAAGCCGGGACTGCCCTTTCAAAATAACAAAAAGTAAAATAAAGCAATGCTTCAACAGAAAGGAAATGCTCTTCCCATGGAGATCCCATACATCCTTACCCGGCCGGGGGCCAAGGCCCCGGCCTATGCCACCCCCGGCGCGGCGGCGGCGGACCTGTGCGCCGCTCTGGATGCGCCCCTCACCCTGGCTCCCGGCCAGCGGGCCATCATTCCCACCGGCGTGGCGGTGCAGCTGCCCGGCCCCCAGTGGGTGGCCCTGCTCTGCGCCCGCAGCGGCCTTGCGGTGAAGCGGGGGCTGACTTTGTCCAACGGGGTGGGGGTCATTGACTCCGACTACCGGGGCGAGATCGGCGTCGGCGTGGTGAATTTGGGCGAGGAGCCGGTGACCGTGGAGCCCGGCGAGCGGGTGGCCCAGCTGATGATCCTGCCGGTGGCCCAGGCCGCCTTTGTGCAGGCTCAGAGCCTGGACGAGACCGACCGGGGCGAGGGGGGCTTCGGCTCCACCGGCCGCCTGTAAGCCGGGGAAGAGGGGAACAAACACCATGAAAAACGCCCTGTTTTTGTGCTTCTGCCTGCTGGCGGGGGTCATCGCCGGGGGCCTGCTGGCTCAGGTCTGCGCCGGAGTGCCCGGCCTGTCCTGGCTGGCCTATTCCAAGGCCCTGCGCTTTGCGCCCCAGCTGGACCTGAGCGTGCTGCGCCTGAATCTGGATTTCGTGCTGGAGCTGAGCGCCGCCCAGGTGCTCACGCTGGCGCTGGCCATCTTTGTCTATCGCCGGGTGGAGATCTGAGCTCCGCCCCGGTGCGCCCGGGGGGTTCCCGGGCTTTTTTGTGAAAAAATCGTTCTGACTTGAAATAAACCAAAGGAGAAAATCGTTATGTCATTGGTCCTCGCATCCGGCAGCCCCCGCCGTAAGGAGCTGCTTTCCATGATCTGCCCGGAGTTTTCCGTCATCACCAGTGAGGTGGACGAGTCCGCCATCACCGCCCCCACCCCCGCCGAGACCGCCCTGGC
>NZ_JAGHKE010000003.1:0-39633 GCF_017889395.1 Allofournierella sp.
GTGTTCGGCATTCAGGGCCGCTACCTGCTGCCGGTGCTGCCCTTGTTCCTGCTGCTGTTGGGGGAGCAGGGAGCCTTCTGCACCCGGCGGGATGTGAGCCGGGGCATTCGCGCAGCCTCAGTCTTCGTCAGCGCGGCGGCTGCGATGGAAAGCTTCGCGCTGTTTTGCGGGGCCTGACGGTTGCAAAATATGGAGAAATTGGGTATAGTATAAGTACCGGTGGCCTGTGCGGCTGCCCGAGATTATAAAGGAAAGTGAGATCGAACATCATGATCATTACCAAAAATACCATCATCGGCGATATTCTGGATACCGACGGCACCGTGGCCCCCTTTTTCCTGGAGATCGGCATGCACTGCCTGGGCTGCCCCTCTGCCCGCGGCGAGACCATTGAGGAGGCCTGCATGGTTCACGGCACCAACGCCGACGAGCTGGTGGCCAAGCTGAACAAGCACTTCGGCAACGAATGATCGCCCCCAAGCTGGATGAACGGCTGCAGGCGGCGGCAGATCTGGTTCGCCCCTGCGATACCGCCGCGGACATCGGCTGCGACCACGGCAAGCTGTCGGCCTATCTGGCCTGTACCGGCCGTGCCCGGCGGGTGATCGCGTCGGATCTTCGCCCCGGTCCTCTTTCCACTGCCGAGAAGACCTGCCAGGAGGCGGGCTGCCTGGAGAAGGTGGACCTTCGCCTGGGCGACGGACTGAGTGTGCTGGCTCCCGGTGAGGCGCAGGCGGTGGTGATTGCGGGCGTGAGCGCCCAGACCGCCATCGAGATGCTCACCGCCGCTCCCTGGGTGCGGGATGAGGGGACCCAGCTGGTGCTCATCCCGGCCACCAAGGCTCCGGTGCTGCGGCGCTGGCTGTGGGAAAACGGCTTTTCGCAGAACGCCGAGCGCCTGGTGTGCGCGGCGCACCGCTGGTATGCGGTGATGGATGCGGCTTATACCGGAACGGTCCGGCAGCCCACCGATGCGGAATGTTTGCTGGGCCTGACCCAGGACCAGCCGGGCGCGGCGGAATACCGTGCCCAGCAGCTGAACCGGCTGAAAAAGTTCCGGCGCGGACTGGAGCAGGACCCGGAAGCCGCCCGGCGCGCCGACGCGCTGCTGCGGCAGCTGGAAGGCGAAGCATAAAGGAGGAAGACCCAACATGGCAAGAGTGCGTGAGATCTGTGAGTGTCTGGAGCAGCTGGCCCCGAAGGACCTGGCGGAAAGCTGGGACAACGTGGGCCTGCTGGTGGACTGCGGGGCTGAGGTGACCAGCGTTCTGGTGGCGCTGGACATCACCGACGAGGTGGTGGCTGAGGCTGAACTGCAGGGCTGCCAGCTGATCGTGGCCCATCATCCGGTGATCTTCAAGCCGCTGCGCACCCTTGCCCGGCGAGATGTGGCCTTCCGCCTGGTGAAGAAAAATATCTCCGCCATCTGTATGCACACCAATCTGGATGCGGCAGAGGGCGGCGTGAATGACGTGTTGGCCCGGCTGTTTGAGGTGGAAAACCCGGAGCCCTTCGGTGAGGAGGGGATCGGCCGGGTGGGCAGCGTGGAGCCCACCGACGCAAAGGCGCTGGCCACCTTGTGCCAGAGCCGTCTGAATGCCCATGTGAAGCTGGTGGATGCGGGCAAGCCCATCCGGCGGCTGGCACTGATCGGCGGCAGCGGAGGCAGCATGCTGGCGGACGCGGCCGCTGCGGGAGCAGATGCTCTGCTCACCGGCGAGGCCAGCCACCACGATGCCATCGACGCCCGGGCCATGGGCCTGAGCCTGATCGTGGCCGGGCATTACAGCACCGAATTTCCCATCGTGCCGGTGCTGGCAGACCATCTGAGCCGCCGCTTCAGCGGGCTGCGGGTGATCTGCAGCCGCCGCAACAAGGACCCCTTTTCTTATTTATAATAGGAAGGAGCAGCCGTCATGTGGAACGAGCAGGACAAGAGCAGCGTGGGCTATAACGAGGAAATGTTCGGTGAATCACCCGCAGTCGGGCGTGAGGCAGCGGAGCAGCCCCGGCCCCGCGAGACAACCGGCGCAGCACAGGCGTTGCTGGAGCGCCAGATTGCTCCCGGTGAACGGCTGCTCTGGTCCGGCAGACCGCAGAAGCTGCACGGTCCCCGGGGAGCGGGCAGGCTGTTCGCGGTGTTTTTTCTGGGCTTTGCCTGCTTCTGGGAGCTGATGGCACTGCAGACCCTCACGTTGGGAGCAGGGCTGTTTGGAATCCTGTTCCCGCTGTTCGGCATTCCGTTCATTCTGGTGGGCATCAAAATGCTGTTCCCCCAGGTGGGCGGACCCAAGCCGGAGGAGATTGCATACGCCATCACCGACCAGCGGGTGCTGGTGGTGACCAGGGGGCGGGTGAGTTCCTGGGAGCTGGATTCCATCCGGGGCGTGGAGAAGCGCTATTATCAGGATGGGACCGGTGACCTGATCCTTTCCAATGGTCAGGTGGAGACCTATTATCGAAACGGTCACACCCGTCACCGCAACATCACGATGGAATTTTCCGGTCTGGCCGATGTGGATGCTGCCGAAGCGGCGCTGCGCGGCCGGTGAACCAAGTTGACTGCAAGCAGGCCGTGCCGCCCGGCACGGCCGCTTTTTTTACAAAGAGGTGAGACTCATGGCATTGGATGCCGCATTGCTGGCCCTCGCGGCCCGCGAATTGAAACAAACCCTGCTGGATGCCAAGATCGACAAGATCTTCGAGCCCACCCGGGACGAGGTGGTCATTACACTGCGCACCCGGACGGATACCTTCAAGCTGCTGCTTTCCGCCCGCAGCGGTTCCGCCCGCGCCTGCCTGACGCAGGACACCTTTGAAAATCCGGCAGTTCCGCCCAGCTTCTGTATGCTGCTGCGCAAGCATCTGACCGGCGGCCGTCTGGTGGACCTGCGGGTGGAGCAGGGCGACCGACTGGTCTTCTTCGAATTCCAGTGCACCAACGAAATGGGCGATCTGGTCCGCAATATCCTGGCGGTGGAGCTGATGGGCCGTTATTCCAATCTGGTGCTGGTGCAGGACGGTCGGATCATCGATGCTCTCAAGCGGGTGGATTTTGAGGATTCCCAGATCCGCCAGCTGCTGCCGGGTCTGGCGTACACCCTGCCCCAGAAGCCCAACAAGCCGGATCTGTTCGCGGTGAGCAGCGCCGGGCTGGTGGCTGCCGCCTGTCAGAAGGATCTGCCGGTGGCGGATGCGCTCATGCGCAGCTGTGCCGGTGTGGGCCCGGTGGTCTGCCGGGAGGCAGCCTTCCGGGCGCTGGGGGAGAGCGCAGCCCAGGCGGATATGCTCACCGAGAACGAGAAGACCGCGCTGATCGCCGCCATCGATGGCATCAAGGCGGATTACGAGGCGGGCGGCAAGCCCTGTCTGGCCTGCGACGAGACCGGCAAGCCGGTGGAGTTCAGCTTCACCGCCCTGACCCAGTACGGCGAGCAGCGCCTGACCCATTACGACAGCTTCAGCACCATGCTGGAGGGCTATTACTCCACCAAGGACCGGGCCGAGCGGCTGCGCCAGAAGAGCAAGGACCTGGCCAAGACCGTGAAAAATCTGCACGAGCGTGCCATCCGCAAACAGGCCGCCCGAAAGGAAGAGCTGGCCCAGAGCGGCAAGGCCGATCAGCTGCGGCTGTACGGCGAGCTGCTGCAGGCCAACCTCTGGGCGGTGGACAAGGGCATGCGCAGCGTGCAGGTGCTGAACTACTACGATGGCCAGACCATCGAGATTCCGCTGGACGCCCGGCTGAACGGCGTGGGCAACGCCCAGAAGTATTTTAAGGAATACAAGAAAAAGCAGACCGCAGCCAAGATGCTGAAAAAGCTGCTGGAGGAAGGCGAGCGGGAGATCGAATATCTGGGCACCGTGCTCTACGAGGTGGAGACCGCCACCGGCGAGCAGGCTCTGGGAGAGATCCGCGCCGAGCTGAAGAGCCAGGGCTATCTGAAGTATTACAAGATCCGGGACAAAAAGCAGAAGCCGGCGGATTTCTACCGCTATCGCTCTTCGGACGGCTTTTTGATCCTGGTGGGCCGCAACAACCTGCAGAACGACAAGCTCACCCTGCACACCGCCCGTGGCAAGGACCTGTGGTTCCATGTGAAGGATGCGCCCGGCAGCCATACCGTGGTGATGAGCGAGGGCAAAGACATCCCCCTCACCACTCAGAACGAGGCGGCCATGCTGGCGGTGGTGCATTCCAGCCTGGCAGGCGGCGCTAAGGTGGCGGTGGACTACACCGAGGTGAAGAACATCCGCAAGACCGGCGACCTGAAGCCCGGCATGGTACTCTATGAAAAATACGAGACCGGCTATATCACCCCAGAGGAGGGCATCGAGGAACGCCTGCGGGAACAGCCGGCCAAGAAGTGACGCGAAGGAGGAATCCATCATGTATTGCAAACAGTGCGGCAGTTATCTGGAACCGGATACCTTGACCTGCCCGGTGTGCGGCGCTCCCGCGCCGGAGCAGCCCGCTCCCGAGCCGCAGCCCGCGCAGGCGGAGCCGGTGCAGCCCGGCAGCACACCGGAGCAGCACAGCGCCTCCTGGGAGTTTGGCGCAGGCGTTACGGGTGGTCCGGCCACCCCGCCGCCCCCGCCCTATGGCGAGCCCCGCTACCAGCGCCAGGCACCGCCCCCGCCCACCCCGAAAGCAGAGGATGAGCCGGAACCGCCGGTCAAGACGCTGGAATGGCTGTGGAGTTTGATTCTCACCGCTGTTCCCATTGTCAATCTGGTGGTGCTGCTGATCTGGAGCTTCGGCGGCGGCACCAGCATCACCAAACGCAACTGGGCCCGGGCAAAGCTCATCCTGGTGGCGGTGAGCACGGTGGTCAGTGTGATCCTGTGCATCGCGCTCTTTGGCCTAGTCGCTTACTTCACCGGCTTTGGCTACGGTGGCTTCGGCCATGGCGGTTACGGCTACGGCTTTGATTCGCCTTTCTATTATTATTGATGCAGCATCTCCGGCGCGGGGTTCCGCCCGCGCCGGGGACCATCGCCTCCTGAAAGAAAGCAGGGAAAAGGCTATGTTAAAACGCGTTTGGCATATAGCCGAAAAACTTTTGAAAAATTTTATTTTTTTTACAAAAAGCCCTTGCAACCGGCGAATCCATGTGCTACAATAAATCTCGGCTGCAAATGGCTTGTGTACCAAGCTGCGCAAGCCATGATATGCGTTGATGCGGGAGGTTGCCGTCACAAGACGGGTTTTTCCGCGGAGTATGTCCGATCTAGAACCGGGCGAAAGAATTACTGAGAGCAAAGGGATACGTACCCTGTCGCATTCTGCGCGGTGTACCAATGTCCAACTCAATTTGCCGAAGTGTGTCCGGGGGAACTGCCAAGCGGTTCACCGGCTTTTATCGTGCCAAATTGTGAAACACCCGGCGCTGTGTTCAGTAGTTGATCGGCCGCCTAGGCACCAAATAATTACAGGAGGCGACGAAAATGGCAGTCAAAGAGAAAATCAGAATTCGTTTGCAGAGCTACGATCATCAGCTGATCGACGGTGCTGCTGAGAAGATTGTGGAGACCGCTAAGCGCACCGGCGCTCGCGTGTCCGGCCCCATTCCTCTGCCCACCGACAAGGAAGTGGTCACCATTCTGCGTGCTGTTCACAAGTACAAGGACAGCCGTGAGCAGTTCGAGACCCGCACCCACAAGCGTCTGATCGACATTCTGAAGCCGTCCAACAAGACGGTTGAGGCTCTCATGAGCCTGCAGCTCCCCGCTGGCGTAGACATCGAGATCAAGCTGTAAGCTTACATTTAAACAGGTAAGGGCGGCCGCTCTGGTGCCGCCAACTGCCGGATTCAATGAAGGCAACATCGATCGAAATGCTATCCAAACGGAGAGGTCATGTTGGCATCCAAGTTACTCACGATGTCAACCAATAACCTTATAGGAGGAAAAGAAAAATGCAAAAAGGTATCATCGGCAAAAAGCTGGGCATGACTCAACTGTTCGATGAGAACGGCAAGGTCGTTCCCGTAACCGTCATCGAGGCTGGTCCCTGCACCGTAGTGCAGAAGAAGACCGTTGAGAGCGACGGCTATCAGGCAGTTCAGCTGGGCTTCGGCGAAGTTTCCGCTAAGCGCGTAAACAAGCCCGCCAAGGGCCACTTCGCTAAGGCGGACGTTGCTCCCAAGAAGACCCTGCGTGAGTTCCGCCTGGCGGATATCAGCGCCATGAACGTGGGCGATATCCTGAAGGCCGACGTGTTCGCTGCTGGCGACCACATCGACGTAGTTGGCGTAAGCAAAGGTAAGGGCTACGCCGGCACCATCAAGCGCTGGAACGGCCATCGCCTGCGCGAGAGCCACGGCACCGGCCCCGTTGCCCGTCATGCGGGTTCCATGGGCGCCTGCTCCACTCCCAGCCGCGTATTCACGGGCAAGAAGCTGCCCGGCCACCTGGGCGCCGAGCGGGTTACCATCCAGAACCTGACCGTCGTCAAGGTCGACGCCGCGAGAAGGCTGTGCACGCCGCTGTGGTCAACTTCCTGGCCAACCAGCGTCAGGGCACTCAGAGCACCAAGACCCGCAGCGAGGTTCGCGGCGGCGGCCGTAAGCCCTGGCGTCAGAAGGGCACCGGTCATGCCCGTCAGGGTTCCATCCGCGCTCCCCAGTGGACTCACGGTGGCGTTGCTCTGGGCCCCAAGCCCCGCGATTACAGCTACCGCATCAACCGCAAGGTTAAGCGTCTGGCCATCCTGAGCGCCCTGAGCGCCAAGGCTGCTGCCGGCGACATGATCCTGGTCGACAACCTGAGCGTTGCCGAGTACAAGACCAAGACCGTGGTCAACATGCTGAACGCCCTGGGCGTTAGCAAGAAGGCCCTGATTGTTACCCCCGAGGTCGAGGCTAAGCTCGTGAAGAGCGCCGCCAACATCCCCGGCGTGGTTACCACCGTGGCTACCAGCGTGAACACCTACGACGTTGTGAACGCCGACAAGTTCATCCTGAGCGTAGACGCGGCCAAGAAACTTGAGGAGGTTCTGGGCTAATGAAAACTGCACAAGACATCATCCTGGCTCCTGTCATTACCGAGAACTCTATGGCGGGCATTGCTTCCAAGAAGTACACCTTCAAGGTTGCCACCGATGCCAACAAGGTAGAGATCGCTAAGGCCGTTGAGAAGCTGTTCGGCGTCCAGGTCGAGAAGGTTAACACCATCAACGTGCGCGGCCGTTACCGCCGCCAGGGCATGCACGGCGGTTACACCGCCGCCAAGAAGAAGGCTGTTGTTACCCTGAAAGAGGGCAGCAAGGGCATCGAGTTCTTCGAGAGCATGGTATAAGAGATCGTTTCAAACGATTTCTTCCAAGAGCCCGAGCAGGGCTCATGTATGGGGATATGACCCCGATAACAATTCATAAGTAACAAAGGAGAATAGCAATGGCTATCAAGAAGTATAAGCCGACTACCCCGGGCCGCCGCGGTATGACTGTTACTGACTACAGCGTGCTGAGCAAAGTGGCCCCCGAGCGTAGCCTGCTGGAGCCCATGAAGAAGGCTTCCGGCCGCAACAACACCGGCCGCATCACCGTTCGCCATCACGGCGGCGGCAATCGCACCAAGTACCGTGTGATCGATTTCAAGCGCAACAAGTTTGATGTTCCCGCTACTGTAAAGACCCTGGAGTACGATCCCAACCGTTCTGCTCACATCGCTCTGGTTCAGTACGAGGACGGCGAGAAGCGTTACATCCTGGCTCCCGAAGGCCTGAAGGTTGGCGATGTGATCATGGCTGGCCCCAACGCCGACATCAAGCCCGGCAACGCTCTGCCCTTCGCCAACATCCCTGTTGGTACCATCATCCACAACATCGAGCTGTACCCCGGTAAGGGCGGCCAGCTGGTGCGCAGCGCCGGCAACATGGCTCAGCTGATGGCGAAAGAGAACGGCTACGCTCTGGTTCGTCTGCCCTCCGGCGAGATGCGCAACATTCCTCTGAACTGCATCGCTACCATCGGCCAGGTTGGCAACGTGGATCACGAGAACGTGAACATCGGTAAGGCCGGCCGCAAGCGCCACATGGGTTGGCGTCCCACCGTTCGCGGTTCTGTTATGAACCCCTGCGATCACCCCCACGGTGGTGGTGAGGGCAAGAGCCCCGTTGGCCGTCCCGGCCCTGTTACCCCCTGGGGCAAGCCTGCTATGGGTTACAAGACCCGCAAGCATCACAACCGCTCTGACAAGTTCATTGTCAAGCGCGCGAACGGTTAAGAGAGGAGAACGAACATGGGTAGAAGTGTTAAGAAGGGACCTTATGTCCTGCCTGTTCTGCTGAAGCGCGTTCAGGAGATGAATGCCGCCGGTGAGAAGCGGGTTCTGAAGACCTGGAGCCGCTCCTCCACCATTTTCCCTGATTTTGTCGGTCACACCTTCGCGGTGCACGACGGCCGTAAGCATGTGCCTGTGTATGTAACTGAGGATATGGTTGGTCACAAGCTGGGCGAGTTCGCCCCCACCCGTACCTTCAAGGGCCATGCCGGCTCCAAGACCGGTAAGTAATTAAAAGGAGGAGTAAAGCAATGGAAGCTAGGGCACATCTTAGATACGCCCGCATCAGCCCCCGGAAGGTTTCGGTTGTTCTGGATCTGATCCGCAACCAGCCTCTGGATAAGGCGCTGGCGATTCTGCAGTACACCCCGAAGGCCGCTTGCGAGCCCCTTCTGAAACTGGTGAAGTCTGCTGCCGCGAACGCGGAGAACAACCACAACATGGACAAGAACAGCCTGTATGTGGCCGAGTGCTTTGTTACCCCCGGCCCCACCCTGAAGCGCATCCGTCCCCGCGCCCAGGGCCGCGCTTACCGTGTGCTGAAGCGCACCAGCCATGTGACCGTGGTTCTGAAAGAGAAAGAGTAAGGAGGTAAACACAATGGGCCAGAAAGTCAATCCCCACGGCATTCGCGTGGGTGTAATCAAAGATTGGGACAGCCGCTGGTTTACTTCCAAGAAGGAATTCGGCGACACCCTGGTCGAGGACTACAAGATCCGTAAGACCCTGAAGAAGCAGCTCTTCGGCGCGGGTATCCCCAAGATCGAGATCGAGCGCACTGTGGACAATCAGTCCGGCGCTCCCAAGCTGAAGGTCAACATCTTCTGCGCTAAGCCCGGTATGGTTATCGGCAAGGGCGGCAGCGAGATCACCAAGCTGCAGGAGCAGCTGGCTAAGATGACCGGCAAGGCCGTCAACGTGAACATCGTTGAGGTTAAGAACATGGACACCAACGCTCAGCTGGTAGCTGAGAACATCGCCGCTCAGCTGGAGCGCCGCATCGGCTTCCGCCGTGCGATGAAGCAGTGCATGGGCCGTGCGATGCAGCGTGGCGCCAAGGGCATCAAGACCCAGGTTTCCGGCCGTCTGGGCGGCGCGGACATCGCCCGCACCGAGAGCTACCACGAGGGCACCATTCCCCTGCAGACCCTGCGCGCCGACATCGACTACGGCTTCGCTGAGGCTGCTACCACCTACGGCCGCATCGGCGTTAAGGTGTGGATCTACAAGGGCGAGGTTCTGAAGGGTTCCAAGCCCGCATCCCGTAAAGAAGGAGGCAACAAGTAATGTTACTGCCTAAGCGCGTCAAATACCGCCGTGTGCATCGTGGTCGTATGACCGGTAAAGCCATGCGCGGCAACACTGTTAACCAGGGCCAGTATGGTCTTGTTGCTCTGGAGCCCGGCTGGATCGACTCCCGTCAGATCGAGGCCGCCCGTATCGCCATGACCCGTTACATCAAGCGTGGCGGTAAGGTTTGGATCAAGATCTTCCCCGATAAGCCCGTTACCGAGAAGCCCGCTGAGACCCGAATGGGTTCCGGTAAAGGCTCTCCCGAGTACTGGGTGGCCGTTGTGAAGCCCGGCCGCGTGCTGTTTGAGCTGGCCGACGTGAACGAGGAGATCGCTCGCGAGGCTCTGCGCCTGGCTATGCACAAACTGCCTGTTAAGTGCAAGTTCGCTAAGCGCGAAGAGAATGTAGTAGAGGAGGGTGGCAACGCATGAAAGCTGCAGAACTGCGCGGTATGTCCGCTGCTGACCTGAATAAGAAGCTGGCCGAGCTGAAGGAAGAGCTGTTCAACCTGCGTTTTCAGCACGCCATCAACCAGCTGGAGAACCCCGGCCGCATCGAGACCGTTAAGCGCGACATCGCTCGTGTGCTGACTGTCCTGGCTGAGAAAGCGTAAAGGAGGTTAAACGATGGAACGCAATTTGAGAAAGACCCGTGTGGGCACCGTTGTGTCCGACAAGATGGATAAGACCATCGTGGTTGCCGTGAAAGACAGCGTGCAGCACCCCCTTTACAAGAAGATCCTGAAGCGCACTGTTAAGTTCAAAGCCCACGACGAAAACAACGAGTGCGGCATTGGCGACCGTGTAATGATCATGGAAACCCGCCCCCTGTCCAAGGACAAGCGCTGGCGCATGGTCAAAATCGTAGAGAAGGCGAAGTAAGCCTGGTACTTTGAAAGGAGGATCTGGCAATGGTTCAGATGCAAACTTATCTCAAAGTGGCCGACAACACCGGTGCCAAAGAGTTAATGTGCATTCGTGTGCTGGGCGGCTCCCGCAAGAGATACGCTAACATCGGTGACGTTGTGGTTGCTTCTGTTAAGAAGGCAGCTCCCGGCGGCACTGTGAAAAAAGGCGACGTGGTCAAGGCTGTGATCGTTCGCAGCAAGCAGGGCCTGCGTCGTGAGGACGGCAGCTACATCCGTTTCGACGAGAACGCTGCGGTCATCATCCGTGAAGACAAGAACCCGAGAGGCACCCGTATCTTTGGACCCGTTGCTCGCGAGCTGCGTGAGAACGGCTACCTGAAGATCTTGAGCCTGGCTCCGGAATCGCTGTAAGGAGGTTTTAAGAATGAACAATCTTCATGTTAAAACCGGCGACAACGTAATGATCATCAGCGGTAAAGACAAAGGCAAGACCGGCAAAGTGATCGCTGTTAGCCCCAAGGAGGGCAAGGTGATCGTTGAGGGTCTGAACATGGTCACCAAGCACGTGAAACCCCGCCGCCAGGGCGAGCAGGGCGGTATCGTGAAGGCCGAGGGTGCTATCTACGCCTGCAAGGTTATGCCGGTTTGCCCCAAGTGCGGCAAGGCCACCCGCGTGGCTCACGCTGCCAAGGATGGCAAGAATGTGCGCGTCTGCCGTAAGTGCGGCGCCGAGCTGTAAGGAGGGAATACAACACAATGGCACGTTTGAAAGAAAAGTATGTCAATGAAGTTGCTCCCGCCCTGATGAGCAAGTTTGGGTACAAGAGCGTTATGCAGATTCCCAAGCTGGACAAGGTAGTCGTCAACGTTGGCTGCGGCGACGCTAAGGACAACCAGAAGATGCTGGACGCCATCCTGGGCGACATCGCTCAGATCACCGGCCAGAAGCCCGTTGTGTGCCGTGCCAAGAAGAGCGTTGCGAACTTCAAGCTGCGCGAAGGCATGCCCATCGGCGTGAAGGTCACCCTGCGTGGCGAGCGCATGTACGAGTTCGTGGATCGTCTGTTCAGCGTGGCTCTGCCCCGCGTGCGTGACTTCCGCGGCATCAACGGCAACTCCTTCGACGGCCGCGGCAACTACGCTGTGGGCATCAAGGAGCAGCTGATCTTCCCCGAGATCGACTATGATAAGATCGACGCTGTGCGTGGCATGGACATCTGCTTCGTGACCACCGCCAAGACCGACGAAGAGTCCAAGGAGCTGCTGAAGGCTCTGGGCGCTCCGTTCGCTAACTAAGGGAGGGTACGACTGTGGCAAAAACTTCTATGAAGATCAAGCAGCAGCGCGAGCCTAAGTTCTCCACCCGCGGTTACAACCGCTGCAAGATCTGTGGCCGTCCCCACGCCTACCTGCGCAAGTACGGTATCTGCCGTATCTGCTTCCGTGAGCTCGCTTACAAGGGCGAGATCCCCGGCGTGAAGAAAGCCAGCTGGTAAACACTGTTTTAAGCTGTGAGTTCCTTTGCGCTCCTCCCCGTGCCGGTTCGGCGCGGCGGGGGAGGCGGCAAGGGGTCTCACACTTAAATATATGTGAGGCGTTTGTCTCACAACTGTCCGAACAAAAACGAAACGAAGAACCTTAAAGGAGGTTAGTGGCATGCACATTACTGATCCTATCGCGGACCTGCTCACCCGCATCCGCAACGCCAGCACTGCCAAACACCCTTCTGTAGACGTTCCCGCTTCCAACCTGAAAAAAGCGATCTGCCAGATTCTGGTTGACGAGGGCTACATCAAGAGTGTGCAGCTGATCGAAGACAACAAGCAGGGCACCCTGCGCCTGACCCTGAAGTATCAGGAGAACGGCACTCCCGTTATCGCCGGCCTGCGCCGTGTTTCCAAGCCCGGCCTGCGCATCTACACCAACTGCGAAGATATGCCCAAGGTCATGAAGGGCCTGGGCACCGCGATCATCTCCACCTCTAAGGGCGTTATGACCGATAAGGCTGCTCGCGCTGCCCATGTTGGCGGCGAAGTACTCGCCTTTGTGTGGTAAGAAAGGGGCAAAAAGACAATGTCGAGAATTGGAAGAAAACCCATCGTCATTCCTGCGGGCGTTGAAGTGACCGTGAATGGCCACAACGTTACCGTGAAGGGCCCCAAGGGCACCCTGAATTCCAACATCCATCCTCTGATGAACGTAACCGTCGAGAATGGTGAAGTGCTGGTGACCCGCCCCAATGACGAGAAGCAGGCCCGCAGCCTGCACGGCCTGACCCGCACCAACATCAGCAACATGGTGGAAGGTGTTGTGAACGGCTTTGAGAAGAAGCTGGAGGTTCAGGGCGTTGGCTACCGTGTGGCCAAGCAGGGCAAGAGCCTGGTCATGAACCTGGGCTTCTCCCACCAGGTGATCGTCGATGAGACCGACGACATCAAGATCGAAGCTCCCGATGCTAACACCATCATCATCAAGGGCATCGACAAACAGAAGGTCGGCCAGTTCGCGGCGGAAGTCCGCGAGAAACGTCCTCCCGAACCCTACAAGGGCAAGGGCATCCGCTATGCTGGTGAGCACATCATCCGCAAAGAGGGCAAGGCCGGCAAAGGCAAATAAGGTAAGGAGTGAAAGACAATGGTTAATAAGCCTGACAAGAACGAAGCTCGTCTTCGTCGTCACCGCCGCGTGCGCGGTAAGATCAGCGGCACCGCTGAGCGCCCCCGTCTGGATGTATTCCGCTCCTCCAAGCACATCTATGCCCAGATCATTGATGACGTTGCCGGCGTGACCCTGTGCAGCGCTTCCACTATGGAGAAGGGTTTTGAGGGCTTCGGCGGCAACATCGAGGCTGCCAACAAGGTTGGCAAGATGATCGCCGAGAAGGCTCTGGAGAAGGGCATCAAGGTCGTAGTATTCGACCGCGGTGGCTTTGTATATCACGGCCGCGTAAAAGCTTTGGCTGAGGGCGCTCGCGAGGGCGGCCTGGAGCTGTAAGGAGGATACACATGCAGAGAAATAACGAGACCGGCAGTGAAATGCTGGAAAAGGTTGTTGCGATCAACCGCGTATCCAAAACCGTTAAGGGCGGCCGTATCTTCAAGTTCAGCGCTCTGGTAGTCGTTGGCGACGGCAAGGGCACCATCGGTTTTGGCCTGGGTAAGGCTGGCGAGGTTCCCGAGGCGATCCGCAAGGGCATCGAGGACGCTAAGAAGAACATGCACACCATCGCCCTGAAGGGCACCACCATTCCTCACGAGATCGTGGGCGAGTTCGGCGCCGGCCGCATCCTGATGCGTCCCGCCGCTCCCGGTACCGGTGTTATCGCCGGCGGCCCCGTGCGTGCGGTTCTGGAAGTTGCCGGCATTAAGGACATCCGTACCAAGTGCCTGCGTTCCAACAACCCCTGCAACGTGGTTACCGCCACTTTCGAGGGCCTGTGCCGTCTGGTAAGCGCTGAGGAAGTTGCTGCCAAGCGCGGTAAGACCGTGAAGGAAATCTTAGGTTAAGGAGGCAGTCAACCATGGCAGAGACCGAGAAGAAGGTAGTAGCCACCGAGGCTGCTGAGAAGAAGCCTGCAGCCAAGAAGACTGCGGCTAAGAAGACCACCACCGCCAAGAAGCCCGCTGCCAAGAAGGCTGAGGGTGAAAAGGCTCCCGCTAAGAAGGCTGCCTCCAAGAAGGCTGCCGCTGCTGCTACTGTTACCGTCAAGCTGGTTCGCAGCCTGTCCGGCCGCAGCGAGAAGCAGATCGCTACCGCTCTGAGCCTGGGTCTGAAGAAGATCGGCGACGTAACCGTTCAGCCCGACAACGCCCAGACCAACGGCAAGATCGCTAAGATCAGCCACATGGTAGCGGTGACCAAAGCGTAACAGCAAGGAGGTGCAAGCAATTGAAGCTTCATGAATTACAGCCCGCTCAGGGCTCCAACACCGCTGCAAAGCGGAAGGGCCGCGGCCACGGCAGCGGCAACGGCAAGACCGCTGGCTACGGCCACAAGGGTCAGAAAGCTCGCTCCGGCGTCAAGAAGGCCGGTTTCGAAGGCGGCCAGATGCCCCTGCAGCGTCGTCTGCCCAAGCGCGGTTTCAACAACATCTTTGCCACCAAGTACGCTAACGTCAAGATCAGCGACCTGGAAGCGAAGTTCGAGGCCGGCAATGTAGTAGATACCAAGGCTCTGGTAGAGGCCGGTATCATCAAAAAGTCTCTGGACGGCATCAAGGTCCTGGGCAACGGCGAGCTGACCAAGGCTCTGACCGTTCAGGCCGCCGCCTTCACTGCTTCTGCTAAAGAGAAGATCGAAAAGGCAGGCGGAAAGGCCGAGGTGATCTAAGGTGTTTGATACGTTCCGGAATGCGTGGAAGATCCCTGAGCTGCGCAAAAAGCTCCTGTTCACCCTGCTGGTGATCGTGATCTTCCGGGTTGGCTGCGTCATCACTGTGCCGTACATCAATCCGGAAGCGCTGCAGCTGTTCGCGGGCGGTACTGGCAACATGCTGGACTACCTGAACATGATGAGCGGTGGCGCTTTGTCGCAGTGCGCGATTTTCGCGTTGGGCGTTACTCCTTATATCAATGCCTCGATCATTATTCAGCTGCTGACTGTGGCCATCCCGGCTCTGGAGCGGCTGAGCAAAGAAGGCGAAGAGGGCCGGCGCAAGCTGACCCGCATCACCCGCTACACCGGCGCCGGCATCGCGCTGGTGATGAGCGTGGGCTACTATCTGGTTCTGCGCAGCTACACCGGCGTGCTGGCCTACACCACCGGCTGGGAGGGCATCTTCTCCGCTGTGGTTATCGTGTTCAGCTTCACCGGCGGCGCGCAGCTGCTCACCTGGATGGGCGAGCAGATTGACTTCAAGGGCATTGGCAACGGCATCTCGCTGCTGATCTTCGCGGGTATCGTATCCCGCTGGGGCAACGTGATTACCACTGCCCGCACCATGATCACCAACGCCATGAACGGCGAGATCAAGTACTTCATCCTGATCCCGGTGATCGTGATCCTGGCTCTGGCGGCTATCGTGTTCGTGGTCATCCTGACCAACTCCGAGCGCCGCATCCCGGTACAGTATGCAAAGCGTGTTGTGGGCCGTAAGATGTATGGCGGTCAGTCCAGCCACATCCCCCTGAAGGTGAACATGAGCGGCGTTATGCCCATCATCTTCGCCAGCGCCCTGCTGAGCATCCCCGGCACCATTGCCAGCTTTATCCAGACGGATAGCCCCATCTGGCAAGGCTTCTTCAGCGTGTTCAACTACAACAGCCTGCTGTACGCTGTGCTGTACCTGCTGCTGATCCTGGCCTTTAACTACTTCTATGTGGCCATTCAGTACAATCCCGTTGAGATTGCCAACAACCTGCGCAAGAACAACGGCGCCATCCCCGGCATCCGCCCGGGCAAACCCACCAGCGACTTCATCACCAAGTGCCTGTCCAAGATCACCTTCGTAGGTGCGATCTTCCTGGGTGTCATCGCCGTCATGCCCATCATCCTGGGTAACGTGGCCGGCATGAACATTCAGCTGGGCGGTACCAGCCTGCTGATCGTTGTGGGCGTGGCTCTGGATACCGGCCGCAGCATGGAAAGCTACATGCTGATGCGCCATCACAAGGGCTTCTTAGAGTAATGAAAATTTCAATGACCCATGAGAAAGGGGACAACCCGGTATGAATATCATCCTGTTAGGCGCTCCCGGAGCCGGTAAAGGCACTCAGGCGGAGGTAATCTGCGACAAGCTGAAGATCCCTGCCGTGAGCACTGGCAACATCCTGCGGGCCGCGGTCAAAAACGGCACCGAGATGGGCCTGAAGGCTCAGGAGTTTATCGACAAGGGCGCGCTTGTCCCTGATTCCGTCATCATTGGCATCATCAAGGAACGTCTGGCCGAGCCGGACTGCGCCAATGGCTTCATCCTGGACGGCGTGCCCCGCACGGTGGCTCAGGCTGAGGCACTGGAGCAGATGGGCGTGGTCATCGACAAGGTGGTTGACCTGGAAGTGGCGGACGAGATCATCATTCATCGCCTCGCCGGCCGCCGCGTATGCTCGGCCTGCGGTGCGTCCTACCACCTGGAAAACAAGCCCAGCCGGGAGCCTGACCGGTGCGATCGCTGCGGCGGCGCGCTGATCATCCGTAAGGACGACGCTCCCGAGACCGTGAAGGGTCGCCTGAAGGCCTATCACGAGCTCACCGAGCCGCTGATCGCGTTCTACCGTGAACGCGGCAAGCTGGTGGTGGTAGAAGGTCATGAAAGCATTGCCGACACCAGCGAACTGCTGCTGAAAGCACTGGAGGCGTGAGCATCGTGATCCAGATCAAAAATGCCAAAGAGTTGGAGGTTATGCGGCGAGCCTGTGAAATCAGCGCCGCCGCCCTCCGGCTCGGAGGCGAGTCGATCGAGGCAGGTATCACCACCGCCGACATTGACAAGATTATTTATGACTATATCGTGAAGCAGGGCGCCAAGCCCAACTTCAAAGGCCTTTACGGCTTCCCGGGCACCGCGTGCATCAGCGTCAACGACGAAGTGATCCACGGTATCCCTTCCAAAAAGAAGGTGATTCGGCCCGGCGATATCGTCAGCATCGACACAGGCGCTGCCTGGGGCGGCTTCAACGGCGACAATGCCTGCACCTTCGGGTGCGGCAAGCTGGACCTGGAAGCCCAGCGGTTGCTGGATGTGACCCGCGAGTCGCTGCACATGGGCATTCGTGCCGCGGTGTGCGGCGCCCGCATCGGCGACATCAGCAACGCCGTGCAGACCTAT
Organism: Allofournierella sp.; assembly: GCF_017889395.1. Lineage (NCBI taxonomy): Bacteria > Bacillati > Bacillota > Clostridia > Eubacteriales > Oscillospiraceae > Allofournierella > Allofournierella sp. Next base: position 17,213 of record NZ_JAGHKE010000003.1, read on the forward strand.
GTTGAGGAACATGGGTTTTCGGTGGTGCGCAGCTTTGTGGGCCACGGCGTGGGCAAAGAGCTCCACGAGGACCCCGAGGTGCCGAACTACGGCAAACCTGGGCGCGGCCCCCGGCTGGTCAGCGGCATGACCCTGGCCATTGAGCCCATGGTCAACCAAAAACACTATTCAGTGGCAACACAATCCGATGGATGGACGGTAAAAACGGCGGACGGCGGTCTTTCTGCCCATTTTGAGCACTCGATCGCCATTACCTCCGCAGGGCCGGTCGTCTTGACAAAGGACTGGGAGGGACCGGGATGGACTTTGTAAAAGGTCAGCTCGTTCGATCCCTTGCCGGGCGCGACAAGACCCGCACCTTTGCGGTAATGGCCGTGGAAGGCCAGATGCTTTCTCTCGCAGACGGCAGTCTGCGCACAGTAAGCCGGCCGAAGGCCAAAAAGATAAGGCATGTGGCCCCCACCGCCACCGTCCTGCGGGAAGAGATTCTCGCAGACGACACACAGCTCAGTGAGGCGATCCGCGACTATGACGCTGATCACCCCATGTAAACTCACGAGGAGGGAAGAGCTTGTCTAAAGAAGACGTAATCGAAGTAGAGGGTACGGTCGTAGAGGCCCTGCCCAATGCCACCTTCCGGGTGGAGCTGGCAAACGGCCATCGGTTGCTGGCACACATCTCCGGCAAACTGCGGACCAACTTCATCCGCATCCTGCCCGGCGATAAAGTAACACTGGAAATGTCGCCCTATGATCTTACCAAGGGCCGCATCACCTGGCGCTCCAAGTAAGAGCGTCCTTGAGTCAAAAGGAGGTTCATCATCATGAAGGTTAAACCTTCCGTGAAACCCATCTGCGAAAAATGCAAGGTCATCAAGCGCAAAGGCCGCGTGATGGTCATCTGCGAAAACCCCAAGCACAAGCAGCGCCAGGGCTGATTTAAAGCCCAAAACGCTAGGGGGGCAAGTGCGTAGATTCCCGGCGCAGCCCCCGACATGGACATGGGATGTTAATTTAGGAGGTTTTTAAACTATGGCACGTATTGCCGGCGTTGACCTGCCCCGCGAGAAGCGCGTTGAAGTAGGCCTGACTTATATCTATGGCATTGGTCCCAGCACTGCTAAGCAGATCCTGGCTGGTACCGGTATCAATCCCGACACCCGCGTTAAGGACCTGACCGCTGAGGAAGAGGGTCTGATCCGTGAGTACCTGGACAAGAACAACATCATCGTGGAAGGTGACCTGCGCCGTAACGTTGCGCTGGACATCAAGCGTCTGGTGGAGGTTCAGTGCTACCGCGGTGTCCGCCATCGTAAGGGCCTGCCCGTTCATGGTCAGCGCACCAAGACCAATGCCCGTACCCGCAAAGGTCCCAAGCGCACTGTGGCGAACAAGAAGAAGTAAGGAGGAGCAAGAGAAATGGCAATCAAAGCTGCTGCTAAAAAGGGCGCCGTCCGCACCAAGCGGCGCGAGCGCAAGAACATTGAGCGCGGCGCTGCTCACATCCAGAGTACCTTTAACAATACCATTGTTACCATTACGGATACTCAGGGCAACACCGTTTCTTGGGCCAGCTCTGGCGGTCTGAACTTCCGTGGTTCCCGTAAGAGCACTCCGTTTGCTGCCCAGTCCGCTGCCGAGACCGCAGCGAAGGCCGCTATGGAGCATGGCATGAAGACTGTTGAAGTGTACGTGAAGGGCCCCGGCGCTGGCCGTGAGGCTGCCATCCGTGCCCTGCAGGCCACCGGTCTGGAAGTCAACATGATCAAAGACGTTACCCCCATCCCCCACAACGGCTGCCGTCCCCCGAAGCGCCGCCGCATTTGATCGAAAGGAGAAACTACAGTTATGGCTAAGAATATGCAGCCTATCGCAAAGCGCTGCCGCGCTCTGGGCATTTCTCCTGCTGTTATGGGTTATGCGAAGAAGAACACCAATCGCAATCCTGGCGGCCAGATGAGAAAGAAGAAGAGTGAGTACGCTCTTCAGTTGGCCGAAAAGCAGAAGGTCAAGTTCGTCTACGGCATCATGGAGCGTCAGTTCCGTTCCTACTACGAGAAGGCCAGCCGTATGCCCGGCAAGACCGGTGAGAACCTGCTGGTTCTGGTAGAGCGCCGTCTGGACAACGTGGTATACCGCCTGGGCTTCGCCGCTACCCGTCGTGAGGCTCGTCAGCTGGTGAGCCACGCTCACTTCACCGTGAACGGCAAGAAGGTCAACATTCCTTCTTACCTGGTGAAGGCTGGCGACGTGGTGGAGGTTGCCTCCGCCAGCCGCTCTTCCGTGAAGTTCAGCAAGCTGACCGGTGAGGACGCCCCCGTGGTTGCCCTGCCCCAGTGGCTGGATCGTGAGAAGAACTCTCTGAAGGGCACCGTTACCAAGCTGCCCGTTCGCGAGGATATCGACCTGCCGGTTGAGGAACACCTGATCGTTGAGTTGTACTCCAAGTAATAAGCTCAGCGCATAGGGAAAGCGAACAACAAAGGCCGGCCAAACGCGTTTTGGCCGGCCCACCAAGGAGGGTTTTACTATGATGGAGATTGAACGCCCCAGAATCGATACCACCAGCCTGTCTCCGGACGGCCGCTACGGCAAGTTCGTCGTTGAGCCTCTGGAGCGCGGTTTTGGTACCACCTTGGGCAATAGCTTACGGCGTGTCCTGCTTTCGTCGCTTCCCGGCGTTGCCGTCACCAGCGTAAAGATCGATGGCGTAGTCCACGAGTTCAGCACCATTCCCGGCGTGAAAGAAGACGTGACCGAGATCGTACTGAACCTGAAGGGCATCGCTGCCAAGCTCTACGCCGACGGACCTGTCACCGTGCGCATCGAAGCGTCCGGTGAGGGGGAGGTTACTGCTGGCAGCATCAAGCCCAGCGATGAGATCGAGGTGCTCAACCCCGAATGGCACATCGCCACCCTGGAAGATAACGGCAAGCTCGTGATGGAGCTGACCTTCGACAAGGGCCGCGGTTATGTGCCGGCAGAGCGTAACAAGCAGGCTGTGCTGGAAAAGAACGACCTGAATGTTCTGCCCATCGACAGCATCTACACCCCCGTTCTGAAAGTCAACTACACGGTGGAAAACACCCGCGTTGGCCAGATCACCGACTATGACAAGCTGACTCTGGAAGTTTGGACCGACGGCACCATCAACGCCAAAGAGGCTGTTAGCCTGGCGGCCCGCGTGCTGACCGAGCACCTGAACCTGTTTGTCAACCTGTCGGAAGAGGCCATGGGCGCTGAGATCATGGTTGAGAAGGACGATAAGGGCAAGGAGAAGGCTCTGGAGATGACCATCGAAGAGCTGGATCTGAGCGTGCGTTCCTTCAACTGCCTGAAGCGCGCCGGCATCAACACCGTGGAAGACTTGATTAACAAGTCCGAGGACGAAATGATGAAAGTTCGGAACCTCGGCCGCAAAAGCCTGGAAGAAGTCATGGCAAAGCTGGACTCCCTGGGCTTCACACTTACTAAAGACGACGAGTAATTACTGCAAAGGAGTGAAACGGGATGCCCGGTACCAGAAAACTCGGCCGGACCAGCGATCACCGCAACGCTATGCTGCGCGCTATGGTCACCTACCTGTTTGAAAACGGCAAAATCGAGACCACCGTTACCCGCGCCAAGGAAGTTCGTTCCATGGCGGAGAAGATGGTGACCCTGGGTAAGAAGGAAGATCTGCATTCCAAGCGTCAGGTCTTCTCCTACATTACCAAGGAGACCGTTGCCAAGAAAGTCATCGATGAGTACGGCCCCAAGTACGCCGACCGCAACGGCGGCTACACCCGCATCATCAAGATCGGCGCCCGCCGCGGCGATGCTGCCGAGATGGCGATCATCGAGCTGGTTTAATCAAAGCCTGCGATCCCTGCCCCAAAACGGGCAGGGTTCGGCCTGGCAGACGGCGCGGTGAGTGCCATGTACGGCGTGGCCGAGGGCGTGTGCGACAGCCTGCGTGTATACGATCTGACCCACGACATTCCCCAGTACGATATCTGGGAAGCCAGCTACCGCCTGATCCAGACGGTGCAGTACTGGCCTGAGGGCAGCGTGTTCGTGAGTGTTGTGGACCCGGGTGTGGGCAGCGACCGACGCAGCATTGTGGCCAAGACCAGCGGCGGACATTACATTGTTACACCGGATAACGGCACCCTGACCCACATCAAGCGGATGAGCGGCATTGTGGAGGCTCGTGTGATCGACGAGACGGTCAACCGTCTGCCCAATTCCGGTGAGAGCTATACCTTCCATGGCCGTGATATCTACGCTTTTACCGGTGCACGGCTGGCTTCCGGCGTGATTTGCTGGGAAGAGGTGGGCCCGGCCATTGATCCGGCCAGCATCGTGGAGCTGCCGGTGGTGGATGCGGTGCTGAACGGCGATGTGGTCAGCGGCACCATTGATGTGCTGGATGTTCGGTTCGGCAGCCTGTGGACCAACATTCCCCGCACCCTGTTTGCGGCGCTGAACATTGAGCATGGACAGCGGGTGGAGATCACCATCAGCAACGATACCCGGGTGCTGTACAAGAACATCATGGTATACGCCAAGAGCTTTGCAGATGTGTATGTGGGTGAGCCTCTGCTGTACGTGAACAGCCTGGATAACCTGGCTGTAGCCATCAATCAGGGCAGCTTTGCCCGGGCCTACAACATCGGCACCGGTACCTCCTGGCGCATCAGTGTGCGCAAAGCGCCCCGCATGATCTACGAATAAGGTCCGCCCGGGCCGGTTCAGGAAATTCTTGCGTGCCCCCGGCCCGTGATCCATATAAGAAAAAGTGAGGGAATCGTCATGAAAAAAATGTCTGTAAAAACCGTTGTCGCCATCGGTATTGGCGCAGCTCTGTTCTTCGTACTGGGTAGACTCGTTTCTATTCCCACCCCGGTACCCAACACCTATGTGAGCCTGCAGTACGCCATTCTGGCAGTGTTTGCCGGCCTGTTTGGTCCTGTTGCCGGTCTGGTAATCGGTCTGGTTGGCCATGCTCTGGTGGACTTCACCTCCTACGGCCCCTGGTGGAGCTGGATCATCGCTTCCGGCGTGTTCGGCCTGCTGACCGGTCTGTTCCTGGGCAAGCTGGATCTGGAGAGCGGCGAGTTCGGCAAGAAGCAGATCATCCTGTTCAACGTTTCTCAGCTGATCGCTCACGTGATCTGCTGGGGTGTGGTGGCTCCCGTTCTGGACATTGCCATCTACAACGAGCCTGTTGAGAAGCTGTTTGCCCAGGGCCTGACCGCCGGTATCGTGAACGCCATCACCACCGGTGTGGTTGGCACCATCCTGCTGGTTGCTTACGCCAAGACCCGCACCAAGAAGGGCTCCCTGAACAAGGATTGATTCATCGGCCGGTTTGGCCTTGATCCCGAATGAAAAGCGGGGCCTTCCGGCAGAATACGCCGAAAGCCCCGCTTTTTCTATGAGCAGCCCGCATGGACCTGCGGGCAGATATTTTCGGCAGGGGATGTGTTTTCCCTGCAATACCGCCGCCCCATCTTCCGGCGTGCGGGAAGAGCTACAAAAACGGAGGAACCGCCGTGGCACAGCCCATCATTGAATTTAAGAATTTCGGCTTCCAGTACGATGCTCAGGCAGAGCCCACATTGTACAACATCGATCTGGCCATTCAGCCGGGGGAACGGGTGTTGATCGCAGGCCCGTCCGGCAGCGGTAAAAGCACCATTGCAAGCTGCATCAATGGATTGATCCCCTTCAGCTACCCGGGCCGCTGCACCGGCAGCCTGACGGTGGACGGAGTGGATGCACCTCATGCCAGCATCTTTGAACTGTCCAAGCATGTGGGCACCGTTCTGCAGGACCCGGACGGTCAGTTCATCGGCCTGACCGTGGGCGAGGACATCGCTTTTGCGCTGGAGAATCAGTGTGTGGCCCAGCCGGAGATGAAACAGACCGTGGAGCGGGTGGCCCGCCTTGTGGATGTGGATACCATGCTGGAGCAGGAGCCCCACGCATTAAGCGGCGGGCAGAAGCAGCGGGTGAGCCTGGCCGGTGTGATGGTGGACGATGTGAAGGTCCTACTGTTTGACGAGCCCCTGGCCAATCTGGACCCGGCTGCCGGCAAGCAGACCATCGAGCTGATCGATCAGGTGCAGAAAAAGACCGGCGCCACGGTGATCATCATCGAGCATCGTCTGGAGGATGTACTCTGGCGCAGCGTGGATCGAATCGTGCTCATGGGAGACGGGCGTATTCTGGCGAATACGACACCGGAAGCGCTGCTGGCGGGAAATCAGCTGGCGGAAAACGGCATCCGGGAGCCGCTGTATATTACTGCGCTCAAGTATGCAGGCGTATCACTGGAGGCGGAGAAAAAGCCCGCCCATGTGGACACGCTGCGCCTCACCGAGCAGGACAGGGAGGCGGTCCGCGCCTGGTACCGACAGACGGTGACCCGGCAGCAGGAACCTGCTGCCGCTCCGCTTCTGGAGGTAAAGGATCTGTGCTTCGGTTACAGCGAGGGCGTGACCAACCTGCGGGATGTGAGCTTCACCCTGAATGAGGGCGACATGGTGAGTATCGTGGGCCGCAACGGCGCGGGCAAGAGTACTCTGGCCAAGCTGATCTGCGGCTTTGAAACACCCCGCAGCGGCAGTGTGTGGCTGAACGGCCGGAACTTGGAGGGGGATACCATCAAGGAGCGGGCCGCCCACATCGGCTACGTGATGCAGAACCCGAACCAGATGATCAGTCAGAGCATGATTTTTGACGAGGTTGCGCTGGGTCTGCGTACCGCAAAGCTGCCGGAGGACGAGGTGGAGCGCCGGGTCCATGAGGCGCTCACCATCTGCGGACTGTATCCCTTCCGGAAATGGCCGGTATCCGCCCTGTCCTTTGGTCAGAAGAAGCGGGTGACCATCGCCAGTGTGCTGGTGATGCAGCCCAAGGTGCTGATTCTGGACGAGCCCACTGCCGGCCAGGATTTCCGCCATTACACCGAGATCATGGAATTTCTGCGCAGCCTGAACCAGAAGGGCTACACGGTGATTATGGTCACCCATGATATGCACCTGATGCTGGAATACACCAGCCGGGCGCTGGTGTTTAACCAGAGCCGGATGATCGGCGATCTGACGCCTGCCCAGCTGCTGTGCGACAGCGCTCTGGTGGAGCAGGCGGCGCTGAAGGAAACCAGTCTCTTTACCCTGGCCCAGAAGTGCGGCATTCAGCCGCCTGAGGCCTTTGTGCAGCATTTTATCGACTACGACCGGGAGGTACGCGACAAGTGGCAAACAATCTGATCCTTTCCTATCTGCCCCGGGGCAGCGTGGTGCACAAACTTACCGGTACCACCAAGCTGATCGTGTTCCTGCTGTTCAGCGTGGCCACCATGGTCACCTACGACACCCGGGTGCTGGTGGTCTTTCTGGTGATGAGCCTGGCCATCTTCAAGATCAGCCGGGTGCGTTACCGGGACGTGAAGTTCATTTTGTGGATGGCGTTTGTCTTCCTGGTGCTGAACAACCTGTTCGTTTACCTGTTCAAGCCGGAATACGGCGTGGAGATCTACCAGAGCCGCACCCTGCTGGTGCAGCTGATCGGGCCCTATACCTTTACGGCACAGCAGCTGTTCTACCACCTGAATATGACCTTGAAGGTGGTGGTGGTCATTCCGCTGGCGCTGGTGTTTATTCTGTGCACCGATCCCAGCGAGTTTGCTGCCAGCCTGGCCAGTATCGGCGTGAGCTACCGCATCGGTTATGCGGTGGCCCTGGCGCTGCGGTATATCCCGGACGTACAGCGGGATTATCACAACATTAACCAGGCCCAGCAGGCCCGTGGTGTGGATATCTCCGGCAAGGATAAGCTGATGGATCGGCTCAAGGGCAGCGCGAACATTCTGCTGCCGCTGATCCTGGGCAGCCTGAACCGGATCGAGGTCATTTCCAACGCCATGGAGCTGCGAGGCTTCGGCAAAAACAAGCGCCGCACCTGGTACGCAAAGCGGCCTTTCGCCACCCGGGACTGGGTGGTGCTGGTTCTGGGTACGGTGATTTCTGTGGGATCTCTGATCTTCACCTTCTGGGATGGCAACCGCTATTATAACCCGTTTATTTGAGTGAAAACACCCGTCCGATTCGGAAAAACATCCGCACCGGGCGGGTGTTTTGCGTGTGGGAGAAAAAATTGGGCACAATACCGAGGATTTGAAAAAAAGTTTGGCTATTTTGATAGGAAAATAACGACTTCTGATGAGAGAAAAATACCCCCGAAGCCGGGTGAATACAGGAATTTCGGTATGAAAAATTGGGCAAAACGCCTAATTTTATCGCGTGGAGAAACAGAAGGCGGGGCAAGCCGCAGAAAATGACGAAAAGAAGAGAATTGGCGAGCATAAAAGTAAATTTTATGTTAATATTAGGTTGAACGAAGTCTGCCCAATCGGGCAAAAAAACATTTGACAACGTAAGGAGCGTTTAAAGATGTATCAATCCAACGGTACAGAGATCCTCATGGCAAACAACGGCGTTGCTGAACTCGGCCTGATCGCCACTCCCGGCGCCCAGGAGCTGACCGCCCTGATCGATCGCCATCTGGTGGCTTGGGCCCGTGAAAAGGGCGTGGACCGCGAGACCTTCATCATCCCCAGCGAGTGCCCCCGCTTTTCTTCCGGCGACGGCAAAGGCGTGATCCGCGAGAGCGTGCGCGGCGACGATTTGTACTTTGTGGTGGATGTGGGCAACTACAGCTGCAAGTACAAGATGTTCGGCAACGAGAACTGCATGAGCCCGGACGATCACTACCAGGATCTGAAGCGTCTGATTCAGGCTGCTTCCGGTAAGGCTCGCCGCATCACCGTGATCATGCCTCTGCTCTACGGCAGCCGCCAGCATCGCCGCTCCTACCGTGAAAGCCTGGACTGCGCCTACGCGCTGCAGGAGCTGCACAGCATGGGCGTTGAGAACATCATCACCTTCGACGCTCATGATCCCCGCGTTTCCAACGCGGTACCTCTGATGGGTATGGACAACGTGATGCCCACCTACCAGGTGCTGAAGACCATGTTCAAGTGCATCGAGGACTTCAAGCCCACCCGTGACAACTTCATGGTGATCAGCCCCGACGAAGGCGCCATCAACCGGAACATGTACTACTCCAGCGTGCTGGCTGTGAACCTGGGCATGTTCTACAAGCGCCGTGACTACTCCCGCATCGTGAATGGCCGCAACCCCATCGTGGCCCACGAGTACCTGGGTGAGAGCGTGGAAGGCAAGGATGTGTTCATCGCCGACGATATCATCTCCTCCGGCGAGAGCATGCTGGATATCGGCTACGAGCTGAAGAAGCGCGGTGCCAAGCGCATCTTCTGCTACGCCACCTACGCCATCTACACCAACGGCCTGGCCGAGTTCGACAAGGCCTACCAGGAGGGCGTCATCTCCGGCGTGTTCGGTACCAACCTGACCTACCGCACTCCCGAGCTGCTGAGCCGTGAGTGGTTCCATGAGGTGGATGTGTCCAAGTACATTGCTCACTTTGTGGATGCCATCAACCACGATATGAGCATCGGCGACATCATCGATCCTCACAGCAAGATCGACGCTCTGCTGAAGCGCTACAATGTGAAATAAGCAAGTGCATTTATACAAAAAGTAAAGCAGTGCCCTGGCTTTTCAAGAGCCAGGGCACTGCTTTTTTCATACAAAGTTATTTCAGCTTGGCGAACTGGTCAATGGCGGTCTGAAGTTGGGCGATCACCTCGTCAGTATCCTCGCCGCTGCGCACGCAATGTTCCAGGTGTTCGGTGAGGATCAGCTTTGCCACCTGCGTGATGGCGCTGTTCACGCTGGAAAGCTGGGTCAGCAAATCGCCGCAGGGGCGTCCTTCGTTCACCATCTCCCGGATACCGTTCAGCTGGCCGCTGATGCGAGCCAGGCGGCGGTTCACATCGGCGGAATGTTGGCAGTGTGGGCAATGCATGACGGATGTCCTCCTCTTGTTTATGAAATATCTAAATCAGCTATGTGGGGAAAATACCCCGCGGCAATTTTGGAAACAGAACACCCGGCGCGGCCCAAAACAGGCTTGCAGGGTGTACGAAGCGGAAAAGATAGACGCGGATTAACCTCCTGTATAGGTTGCCCAGGTGAGATCCAGCACCGGACCGAAGGGATCGAACACCACGTGCTCCACGCCCGGAGCCATTACAAGGGCCTGATCCTGATACCACAGGGGAGAGATGGCGCCGCCCGCCAGCAAAGTCTGCTCCGCCTGAGCGAGCTCACTGGCAACGGGGTCCAGCTGTCCGGCCAGCTGATTGCCTTGGCTGTCAAAGGCAGCGGATTCCCACCCGGTAAACGCACCGTCCGTAAACTGCTGCAGAAAGGCGGTGCCGTCCGCGCTGGTGGGGGAGAAGGGAAGCAGGGCAATCTGGTAGTCGCCGCTGGAAACGGTGCTTTTCAGTTCATCCAGCGGAACTGCCTTCAGTGTGAAGTAGGCGGAGAACGCGCCCAGCTCCTTCTGCCATTGCTGGCTGACCTGCTCGATCAGGGTCTGATAAACGGTTCCTTCGGGATACAGCACCTGGATGCCGGAAAACTGCTGCAGCCCTGCTTCACTTAATCCGGTCCGGCAGAGCTCCTTCACATCGCCCACAGCGGGCATCTGGCTTCCCACTGCATCCCGGTAGCCGGAACCGTTCACCTGAATGGCAGGCGGGATCAGCCCGTCTGCAGCAGAAAAACCGGTGGGCAGCTGTTCGATGCCGGCGGCGCTGGCACCCAGGGCAAGGCGCACATTTTGGGAAGAAAGTTGTCTATCTTCGCAGTTGAATACCAGGGCCCAGGTGGTGGATGTGTAGGGGATGGAGGGCAGGCTCCCGGCGGCAGATGCCTCGTCAATGGCGGCGGTTACATCTCCGGCTGCCACTGCGGCCGCGCCGGTGGCGGGCGTTGGATTCTGGGCCACCGAGGTGCCGGAGGCAGGCTCCGGTGTGGGGGTAGCCTGGGCGGTGGTGTCCAGCACGATGCGCAGGCTGGTGATCAGGCTGCCGCTGGCACTGCGGCGCAAAAACAGACCGTTTTCATTCCAGTTATACAGATAGAAATGTCCGTTGGCCAGGGTGGTGGCGGCACTCAGACCATAGGCCCCGGCACTGTGCTCAAAAAATTCCTCATTGCAGGGCATGGCACCCGGCTGGGCCAGCTTTTCCAGAAATGCCGGGTCAGGGCTGTTCAGCTGGTAAACCACGGTGCGCTCGTCCGGTGCGCTTACACCCAGAGCACCGGTGCCGTCGGCGCCTTTCAGATTGGCGAACAGATCCCGGTAGGGGCTGGCGGTTTCCTCCCGGAACACCCGCTCCATGCCGAATACAAAATCCGCAGCGGTAAGAGGATATTCCTTTTCGTGTTTTTTCAGTTTGGTGTAGGCCAGGCCATCCTTTAATGTGAAGGTATAGGTCAGGCCGTCAGCGCTCACGGTATAGCTCTCGGCGCAGTCCAGCACGGCTTCGCCGTTTTCGTCGATGCGGGTCAAACCCCGGTACAGATTGGTCACGGCGATGTGCTCGGGGCTGTCCTGTGCGATCTGCGGGTCCAGGTTGGCAGGCACATGGTCCACCCGCCAGGTAAAGCTGGCTCCGCCGGAGCCACAGCCGGTGAGAAATCCCACAGCCAGGAACAGGCAGAGCAACAGGCAGAGAATACGAAGGACTCTCATGGAACAGGTCCTTTCGGTAAACGGCCGGATGGGCCGGTGATGTAAAAACAAAATGCCCGAAGACATACATATTTAGCTTATCAAAAAACGCGTCAAAATACAAATCCATACCGGGGCAAATGGGGCGAAATCCGTAAATAAAACGTAAATTTTGGCATTGGGCGGATGATTTTGCAGCCAAATGGCCGAAATGCCCGGCAAGAGAGGGGGATTTGGTTGCGCGGGCGGCCAAAAGTGACTATAATAGCAACAGACCATTTTTGATCACACCAATCCATAAAAATCAAGTTCCATCAAAGGGAAAAGGGGTTTTGCAATATGCAGAAGGATCAGCAGCGGCTGGCCAAATTCATCAAGGGAAAAAAGGTGGCCTTCATCGGCGCCGGCGTGAGCCATAAAACATTGATCGGGCAGTTCTGCGCCATGGGGGCGCAGGTGACCCTGTGCGATAAAAAGCAGCTGGCGGATTTTGGCGACTATGCCGACACCCTGAATCAGCTGGGTGTGGCTCTGAGCCTGGGTGAGGATTATCTGAACGGCCTGGCCGGGCAGGACATCATCATGCGCACGCCGGGCTTCGAGTACTTCACCCCGGCGCTGCAGGCGGCCAAGGATGCGGGAAGCCTGGTGACCAGCGAGATGGAGCTGTTCTTCGAGTACTGCCCCTGTGAGATCACCGCGGTCACCGGATCGGACGGCAAGACCACCACCACCAGTCTGATCGCTGCCATGTTCGAGGCGGCGGGCCGCACCGTGCATCTGGGCGGCAACATCGGCCGGGCCCTGCTGCCCATTCTGGACCAGATCGACCCGGCGGACGAGGCGGTGGTGGAGCTTTCCAGCTTCCAGCTGATCAGCATGCGCCGCAGCCCCAAGGTGGCGGTGGTCACCAATGTGACCCCCAACCATCTGGATCACCATAAGGACATGCAGGAGTATGTGGACGCCAAGCGGAACATCCTGCTCTGGCAGGACGAGAGCTGCCGGGCGGTGCTGGGCTACGAGAACGAGATCACCCGCGGCATGCAGGCGGACTGCAAGGGGACCCAGTGCTGGTTCACCCGTCTGCGGGAAACCGACAACGGTGCCTTCCTGCGCCAGGACGGCATGCTCTGCATGGCGGAAAACGGCGCCGTGACCCCCATCCTGCACAAGGACGAGATCAAGCTGCGGGGTGTGCACAACATCGAGAATCTGCTGGCCGCCTGTGCCGCTGTGTGGGGCCGGGTACCGGTGGAGGCCATGGCCAAGGTGGGCTCCAGCTTCACCGGCGTGGAGCACCGCATCGAGCCGGTGCGTTTGCTGGACGGCGTGCAGTGGTACAACGACTCCATTGCCTCCAGCCCCACCCGCACCATTGCGGGTCTGCGCAGCTTTGACCAGAAGATCATCATCATCGCCGGTGGCTACGACAAGAAGATCCCCTACGAGCCGCTGGCTCCCGAGATCCTGGCCCATGTGAAGGTTCTGGTGCTCATGGGTCAGACCGGTCCCAAGATCGAGGAAGCGGTGCGCGCCTGCCCCGGCTTTGCCGAGAGCGGCCTGGTCATCGAGCATGCCAAGGATATGGCCGAGGCGGTGCAGCTGGCCCGCAAAAACGCAAAGCCCGGCGATGTGGTCAGCCTGTCGCCCGCATCCGCCAGCTTTGATCTGTACCCCAACTTTGAGGTGCGTGGCCGTCACTTCAAGGAACTGGTGAACGCGCTGTGATCTGCGCGGTCAATTCCGCACAAACCCGGAGGCGCTTTGCGGCCGCGCTGGCCGATCCCCGGGCCGCAGGCGTGGCCTGCCAGCTGGGCGCAAGCGAGACGGTGTTCGGACCGCTGCCCGGCTCCGGCTGGCAGTTTTACACCAGCGGTGAGGGGGAGCCCCCCTTTGCACTGGGCATCCGTGGGCAGACAGCACTTCTGGCCGGTGCGGCGGATGCCGAAGAACTGGCCGGTTTTCTGGGCTTTCTGGGCGTGAGCCGGCTGCGCTGTGCCGGAACGGTACCGGAGGGCTGGCAGCTGCGGAGACGGTACTCCCGGATGGTTCTGCCCGCCGGTGAGCAACTGCCCCGGCGGGAGCTGCCTGCGGGCTTTTCACTGGAGGAACAGCCTGCCGTAAGCCGGGTAACCGAATTTCTCTGCCGGGGCGAAAGCCTGAGCGGGGATCAGCAGACCCGGGACTGCTTTTACAGCGAGACCTGCACCCTGGTGAACCATGGCCGCGCGCTGCTCTGGGCTGTGAGGGACCAGGCCGGGGAGCTTGTCGCCACGGCGGGAGCCTATGCACTCTGGAACAAAACCGCCTATCTGGCCGGGGTGGAAACCGCGCGAGCTGTCCGAGGCAATGGCCTGGCAGGTGCGCTGGTGGCCGGACTGGCCAACCAGCTGGCGGAGCAGGGAATTCTGGTGGAGCTGCTGTGCCTGCCTGAGCTGGAAGAATTCTACCGGCAGCTGGGATTCATCAAACAGGGCGAAGTGAGCAGCTATAGCCCTCCGTCGGATTCAGAATGAAAAAAGCTGCCTGTTATCAATACGAGAAAAGAGGATATTATCATACATGATCGAGCAATTTTTTGATGTGAGCCCCCGTTTTCAGGAGCTGGACGCCCGTGCTATGGAGCTGTGCCGCCCCGAGTTCGAGAAGGTGGGCGCGGAGGACGCACTCTGCCGGCCCCATTTTCTGTCCGGCACCCATGCGCTGACGGTGGCGCTGTTTGGCCTGCTGCGGGCGGGCGATACTCTGCTGGCAGCCACCGGCCGCCCCTACGATACCCTGGAGGGCGTGATCGGCATCGGTGATGCGGGCAAGGGCTGCGGCACTCTGGCGGAGTACGGCGTGAAATACGACGAGGCTCCCCTGCAGAACGGCATGCCGGATTATGAGCTGATCGCGGAGAAGGCAAAGAACGCCACCGTCTGCCACATCCAGCGCAGCCGTGGCTATTCCAGCCGTGCTGCCTTTGACCTGGCCACCATCGAAAAGGTGATCCGCACCGCCAAGCAGGCCAATCCCAACGTGGTGGTCATGGTGGACAACTGCTACGGCGAGTTCACCCAGACTGCTGAGCCCACCAGCGTGGGCGCAGACCTGATTGTAGGCAGTCTGATCAAAAACCCCGGCGGCGGCATCGCCCCCACCGGCGGTTACGTAGCAGGCCGGGCCGATCTGGTGGAAAAGTGTGCTCACCGGCTCACCGCCCCCGGAACCGGCCGGGAGCTGGGCTGCACACTGGACAGTCTGCGTCAGCTGTATCTGGGCCTGTACTACGCCCCCGGCGTGACTGCCGAGGCCATCAAGACCAGCATCTATGCCAGCTGTCTGCTGGATCTGCTGGGCAAGAATCCTCTGCCCAAGTATACCGATCCCCGCAACGACATCATCACCAGCTTTGAAACCGGTGAACCGGCGGCTATGGTGGCCTTCTGCCAGGGTATCCAGGCAGGCAGCCCGGTGGATAGCTTTGCCGCGCCGGAACCCTACGCCATGCCCGGCTACACCAGCGAGGTGATCATGGCGGCGGGTGCCTTCACCAACGGCAGCAGCATCGAGCTCAGCTGTGATGGACCCATGCGCCCGCCCTATACCGTTTACCTGCAGGGTGGTCTGAACTTTGCGGCCAGCCGCTCAGGTGTGCTGCTGGCTGCCCAGCGGGCATTTGACGGCCAATAACGATAAAAGCATTCTCAAAAGCCCCGTATCGCTTTGATATGGGGCTTTTTGCATGTTATTTTGCACAATCGATGCTACGGTTTTTTATGAAGAAATTGATATAATTTTGTAAGAACTGTACTGGGCTAAAAGAAATGTTCGAAACAGTGAAACGGAATTCACAAAATAATTGTTTCTTATGGAAGAAAACTGGCGATATTGTTTGCTTGTGAATTGTTGCTAAAAAAGTGACAAAGTTTTTTTCTCTCAGTAAGCAATTGTGCAAAAATACTGTGCTTGCACTTTGTGATTGATTTGTGTATAATGCGTTGGTGCCCTACTTAATAAGAGAGAGTTTAAATTGGGAGGAATCAACGATATGTCTTATGATTTTTTGTGGCAGATCGCTCTGATCTTGGTGAGCACCAAGGTTTGCGGCCTGATTACCCGCCGCTTCCAGATGCCTCAGGTGGTAGGCGCTCTGCTGGCAGGTCTGCTGCTGGGTCCCGCTGTGTTCGGCCTGCTGCCCAGCGACAGTGAGATGATCAAGCAGCTGGCGGAGCTGGGCGTGATCGTGATCATGTTCTCTGCCGGTATGGAGACCGATATCCGCGACCTGAAGAACGCGGGTAAGTCCGGCTTCCTGGTGGCGATGCTTGGCGTTCTGGTGCCGCTGCTGGGCGGTGCGGGTCTGGCTGCCTGGCTGGCTCCCACCGAGAACATGCTGCAGAACTTCTTTATCGGTACCGTTCTGACCGCCACCTCCGTGAGCATCACGGTGGAGGCCCTGCGTGAGATGGGCCGTCTGCAGAGCCGGGTGGGCAACACCATTCTGGCCGCTGCTATCATCGACGATATTCTGGGCATCATCGCCCTGACCATCATGACCAGCCTGGGCGGCGGCGGCGAAAGCATTGCGGTTGTGCTGCTGAAGATTGTTCTGTTCCTGGTGGTCTGCTGCTTTGTGTATGTGGTTGGCCTGAAGGTGCTGGACTGGTACATCGAGCGTGCCGGCCGCCGCGATCTGCGGCGTTTCCCCATCGCGGCCTTTGTGGTCTGCCTGATGATGGCCTGGATCGCCGAGCACTTCTTCGGCGTGGCCGATATTACCGGTGCCTTTGCGGCTGGTCTGATGATCGGTGCCACCAAGAAGGCTGGCTACATCGCTTCCAAGTTTGAGCCGGTGCAGTACCTGTTCCTGGCCCCCGTGTTCTTTGCCAGCATCGGTATGACCGTGGTGCTGCCTGCCATGAGCACTCAGATCGTGATCTTCAGTGTACTGCTGGTGGTGGTTGCGGTTCTGTCCAAGTGGCTGGGCTGCGGCGTGGGTGCCAAGATGTGTGGCTTCACCACCCGCGAGTGCAACCAGATCGGCCTGGGCATGGTATGCCGCGGCGAGGTTGCGCTGATCGTTGCCAATAAGGGCGCAGAGGTTGGCCTGATGCCGGACGCTCTGTTCGCGCCTGTGATCATCATGGTTATCATCAGCACCATCCTGACCCCGATTCTGTTGAAGCTTGCCTACCGTGGTGAGGATGCTCTGCAGTTGGAGGAGAGCCCGCTGGAGAACCGCAGCGAAGCGCTGGAACAGCTGGATATCGTTACCGATCAGCTGCTCACCCGCGAACAGGAGATCAAGGAAAAGAATCAGAAGCATTGAGTTGCTTACATGTGTGGGCCCTGAACAGGGCCCGCACATATTTTTTTGAAAAAACTAGAAAAAAAGACTTGCATTCTTTTCTGAACTGTGTTATATTATTAAAGTCGCTGGAAGCAAGGCGGCCAGATAATCCTCAATAGCTCAGTCGGTAGAGCATGCGGCTGTTAACCGCAGGGTCGTTGGTTCGAGTCCAACTTGGGGAGCCAAAAAGAGCGTATCGAGCAATCGGTACGCTCTTTCTTTTTGCAAAGCGGCAACGACCCTGTGCGTTGTGTGATGCCGGTAAATATCGTGACTTTGTATCAGGTTTGTGATAAAGTAAAAGGGTAGAACGATTCGTCAAAAGGAGGCGCCCGCCATGGAATCTGCGCTGAAAACCAAATATAAGCTGGCCAATGCCCTGAAAGAACTGGTAGGACGCGAACCTCTGGATAAGATCACCGTGAAGCAGATCGTGGAAAGCTGCGGAATGAGCCGTCAGACCTTTTACCGATGCTTTTTGGACAAATACGATCTGGTAAACTGGTATTTCGAGCGGCTTGTTGAGCAGTCCTTCAAGGAGATGGGCGTGAGCCTTACCCTGCGGGAGGGCCTGCTCAATAAATTTCGCTTTATTAAGGCGGAGCAGAGCTTTTTTGCCTGTGCTTTCGGCAGTCACGACGCCAACTCGCTGATGGCGTACGATTATGAATACATTCACCGCTTCTACAGCGAGATCATCACCCGCAAGACTGGTGCGCCTCTCACCGAGGATGTGGCTTTTTTGCTGGAGATGTACTGCCGTGCGTCCATTCAGATGACTGCCAGCTGGGCAGTGAGCGGTATGAAGCGCAGCCCGGAACAGATGGTGGAGCTGTTGATTGAGGCGATGCCCCAGCGCCTGGAGCTGCTGCTGCGGGATCTGCACCCGGAAGCCTGATGCGGGCTGTTCCGGCCTTTTTGATAAAATTATGAAATGTGACACTGGGATTCATGTGTAACTTGTAAATGGGAAAATCATATTGTTATAATAATAACAGTGAAACGCTTTTCGCCGAGTTGCAGCGGAACAAGCGTCCCGGTTTTTACTTTTCATAACAAAAAGGAGAGGTTTACCCATGGCTAACCGTATTGTTCTGAACACCATTTCCTATCATGGCAAGGGCGCCATCGAGAACATCGTTCCCGAGCTGACCGCCCGTGGCTACAAGAAGGCTTTTGTCTGCTCCGACCCCGATCTGGTTAAGTTCGGTGTGACCAAGAAGGTCACCGATCTGCTGGATGCTGCCGGCTTCGCTTACGAAGTGTACAGCGAGATCAAGCCCAACCCCACCATCGAGAACGTACAGCACGGCGTTGAGGCCTTCAAGGCTTCCGGCGCGGACTGCATCGTGACCATCGGCGGCGGTTCTTCCATGGATACTGCCAAGGCCATTGGTATCATCATCAACAACCCCGAGTTCGCCGATGTGCGCAGCCTGGAGGGCGTTGCTCCCACCAAGAAGCATGCCGTGTTCACCATCGCTGTTCCCACCACCGCCGGCACCGCCGCTGAGGTTACCATCAACTACGTGATCACCGATGTGGAGAAGAAGCGCAAGTTCGTTTGCGTGGACACCAACGACATCCCCGAGGTTGCTGTGGTTGACCCCG
The DNA here is from genome assembly GCF_017889395.1 of Allofournierella sp. Classification (NCBI taxonomy): domain Bacteria; kingdom Bacillati; phylum Bacillota; class Clostridia; order Eubacteriales; family Oscillospiraceae; genus Allofournierella; species Allofournierella sp. Next base: position 35,816 of record NZ_JAGHKE010000003.1, read on the forward strand.
ACATGATGAGCAGCATGCCCAAGGGCCTGACCGCTGCCACCGGTATGGATGCTCTGACCCATGCCATCGAGGGTTACATCACCAAGGGCGCCTGGGAGATGACCGACATGTTCCACCTGAAGGCCATCGAGCTGATCTCCAAGCACCTGCGAGGCGCTGTTGAGAACACTCCGGAAGGCCGTGAGGGCATGGCTCTGGCGCAGTACATCGCCGGCCAGGGCTTCTCCAACGTGGGCCTGGGCATCGTTCACAGCATGGCTCACAGCCTGGGCGCTGTTTACGACACTCCTCACGGTGTTGCCAACGCCATCCTGCTGCCCACCGTGATGGAGTACAACGCTCCCGCTACCGGTGAGAAGTACCGCGACATCGCCAAGGCCATGGGCGTGGAAGGCACCGAGACCATGACCAAGGAAGAGTACATCAAGGCCGCTGTGGATGCCGTGAAGAAGCTCTCCGCCGATGTGGGCATCCCCGCCGACCTGAAGGCTATCGTGAAGGAAGAGGATGTACAGTTCCTGTCTGAGTCCGCTTACGCCGATGCCTGCCGTCCCGGCAACCCCCGCGACACCAGCGTGGAGGAGATCGCTGCTCTGTACCGCAGACTGCTGTAATCAGCCAGCTGAATCAAATTTTTCGTGCGCCCCGAGTTTGCTCGGGGTGCACTTTTTGTGTTGCATTGATTTAACGCGCCGGGTCCAGCTGCGCCCGAAGTGCCTGCACTGCTGCTTTTTCGATGCGGGAGACATAGCTTCGGCTGATGCCCAGCAGCTGGGCCACCTGCTGCTGGGTCAGTGGAGGCTGACCGCTCAGGCCGTAGCGCAGCAGGATCACCTGACGCTCCCGGCCAGTGAGCTGCTGCACCAGTGTGCGCAGACGGCCGGATTCCTCCCGGAACTCGCAGTCCTCATCCAGCAAAAAGTCATCCGGTACCACATCCAGCACTGTCAGGTGGCTGCCGTCCTTGCTGGTCTGGATCGGCTCCTGCATGGAAAGGGTAAGCGGGGCTTTCCGTTCCCTCCGAAGGTGCATCCGGATCTCATTTGCTATCCTCACACAAATGCGTGTTTTCCGGGCTTTGCAAAATTGCTTCGTTCTCTGTGCCCAACAAGAATACGTGGGCACAGGCGCCGTCCCAGAGAATCTTTTGTACCAGGGCGCGCACCCCTGCCCGCTTTTGTTCCACGGTCATCTGATCCGCGCAGTCCCGGAACAGGGCGAGCTGCCGCCGTAAAAGCTTGAATTCCCCGGCGGGAAGTGTGTGTTGTCCCGGCGGCTGTTCCAGCCCGCGAAGCTCCTCTTCGAGTGAGGCCTTCTGTGCGTGTAATTCTTCGATGCGCTGCTTTACGTGATCGGCGGCACAACCGCCCGCAAAGTCGGGCAGAGAATCAATCAGGGCAGTGATTTTGCGCTGCAAATCCGCCTGTTGGCGGTGCAGCTCTTCCCGCCGCTGCGTGGGGCCGTCCTCACCGTCGGCGAAGAAGCGCTGCCCCTGTTCCAGCCGGGCAACAAAAGTATGAGGGTCACCCTCCAGCGATTTGATCTGCTCCCACAGGGCGGCATCCAGCGAATTGCCTCCGGCATTATTCAGACTGCAAAAACTCCGTTTGCTGTGCTCCTTCTGCTTGCATACATAGCGAAAAAGCGGCTTGCCGTCTGCGCCTACCCGCTGGGTGAGCTTGGGATACATCCGACTGCCGCAGCGGCACCAGAGCAGGCCGGTGAGCAGGGCCTGGTTGCTGCGAGGCTTGCGGTAGGCCTTGCAACGGTTGAGCTCCAGCGACTTTTGAACCTGTATCCAGGTATGGGCCGGGATCAGGCCCGGGTGCTGCCCCACAGAAATAATCCATCGGCTGATGGGAAGAAAAATGGCGGCACGGCCCTTTTCCTGGTCGGTGCGGTTGTAGGCCAGGATGCCCCGCACTCCGTCGAATTCCTCCGGCGCAGAAAAAAGCTCTGCCTGCTGTTCCTTGAAATACCGGTAAGCCTCCCGGTCTGCAATCATGTAGACTGGGTTCTGTAAAATGCTTTTGATGGAAAAGCGGGTGAAATTCCGGTCGTTTTTGGTTTTGCAGCCGCGGCGCAGCAGCTCGGTTTCGGTCCGGGTGAGGGAATCGGTCTCTGCGTACAGCTGATAGATGACGCGGACAATGGCTGCTTCTTCGGGGAGAAGCTTCAGACAGCAGGCTCGCTTGTTTTTGCCGTCCACCGTGACCGTTTCAACAGCCTCTGACGTATAGCCGGTGGGGGTGACGCCTCCCAGCCAGCGCCCGGTTTTGGCCAGCTCATGCATGTTGTCCCGGATGCGCTCGGCGATGGTTTCCCGTTCCAGCTGGCTGAACACCGATGCGATGTACATCATGGCCCGGCCCATGGGGCTGGAGGTGTCGAAGCTTTCCCGGATGGACACAAAAGCGATTCCCAGCCGCCCCAATTCTTCGATCAGGGCGGAGAAATCGCTGATGCTGCGGCTGATCCGGTCCAGCCGGTAGACCACCACAGCTCGGAACTGATGCGCTCGGGCTGCCTGCATCATCCGTTTGAAGTCCGGTCGGTTCAGATTTCCGCCGGAAAAGCCCTCATCCTCAAACACAGCCGCCTGGTCGGCATAAGCTTCGCCAAAGGCAGTGCGGATGTAAGCCCGGCACATGTCCACCTGATTGCCGATGCTCTCGCCCTTGCCGGTAAAGCGGGATTTACGGGAATAAATGGCGATGGTATCGCTGTTCTTTTCCATGGTCATTGCCTCCTCTTTCGTAGTAATATAACGTGGCAAAAGGATAAGATAGACCGGGCTGAAGAAAAGGCGTGCGGAACAGCGTTATTTAAAAAGAACTGAATTTGAGACAGGCAGCCTTGCCTGTATGTTCGATTTACGATATAGTAGAACCAGAACAATTCGGAAAAGGGGTGCTGTGAATGTGGCTTGTGAAATTGCCCTTTAAGCTGGTTGCCGTGGTGCTGATGCTGGTGGTTGGGACCATTGGTGTTTTGCTGAAAATTGCGTCCGGACTCTCTCATGTTGCGCTTGGCTTGCTCATGTTTGTGCTGTTTCTCAGCGGAGTAATTGCTGCGTTTCAGGGCAACTGGCCAATGGTGGGCGGGGTTTTTGTGGCAGAGGTGATCTGCTTTGCCGCTTCTCTGGCCGCATCCCTTTTGGTGGAAGTGGTGGATGGCATCTTTGGCGGATTGGTGGATTTCATCTATTCCTGAAGCTTTCAATACTTACAAAAGGCCCCGGCCACATGGTTCGTTCCATGCGGTCGGGGCTTTTTGGTATAAAAGACAGGCAGTGTGTAATAGGATGGAATCAGACGAAAGGGCGGGGAGGGGGAAGCGAATGAGGAGTGGTATGCCGATCCAGATCATCGTGTACAGCCCACAAAGCGAAACGGGCAAAAAGGAATTGGCCCGGCGGGCAGCAGAGCTGTATGCGGATTGTGTGCTCAGCACCATTCGCGGGCTGGATTGCTCCCCGAAACAAAAACGGGAGCTGCTGGAGGCGGTGATTGATGTGGGAAAGAAATGTCTTTTTAGCTAGAAGGCAGAGCATTCGGTTTACTGGCCGCAGGCACGGAAATAAAGAGCAGCTGCCTCATCGGAAGATTTCCGAGAAAAAGCCTCTCCTGACGATTCTTTTGTCAGGAGAGGCTTTTGGTGCGGATTGAGGTTGGTGTGATCGATTTATGGGTGGGCTCTTCTGGGAAAAAATCCGGAAAGGCATTGATCACTGATGCTGGCAGCCAGTTGGGGGAGCTCCGGCCGCAGTGTGCTGTTCGGCTCCAGCTCCTGCAGGAAAAATCCATAATACCCGGAGG
>NZ_JAGHKE010000003.1:39642-79892 GCF_017889395.1 Allofournierella sp.
AGAATGGCCTGCAGCTGTTCAGCGCGGTATTCTGGTGGGACCAGATAGTTCTGACGTACCATGGTTTCGAAAAAGGGGAAGATGGTATGATCCAGCTTTTGCAGAAAGACGGGAGAGGTCTCGCCGCGCAGCAAAATGCGCAGAGAATGCTTGTATTTCTGCAAAAACTGGAAAAACAGCTCACTGACCGCACCAGAGTCCGGCGAGACAGTTTTTATCTGCTCCATCAGGCAGCGGAGTTGTTCCACCACGCTATCCTCCAGTGCATCTGCCAGAGAATAAATGTCCTGATAATGATCGTAAAAGGTGGCCCGATTGCAGGGGCAGAGGCGGCATAGTTCTGCCACCGTGATTTTGTGCAGGGGTTTGCGTTCCAGAAGGAAGAGCAGCGTAGTTTGCAGCTGGGTTTCTGTGCGCCTGGCCCGAACATCAACGGGATTTTTCAGCATAAAATGATTCCTCAATAAAAAATAGACAACACATGCGGCGAAGCTGCTGTGTAAACAACGAGGGCGGATGGATTGTTGGTTGCAGAATCCATCATCTTCTATCATTATAAGGGGTGAAATGGTGATTGACAATCACCCGACGGAATCGGAAAAAGGAGGAACAGCACAATGAAAAACTATATGGATCTGACCGGACGTGTGGCCATTGTTACTGGCGCATCCTCAGGTCTGGGGTATGAATACTGCAAGGCATTTGCAGAGAACGGAGCCTGCGTAGCCGGGTTTGCCCGGCGGGTTGAGCGTCTGGAGCAGCTCAAGAAAGAGATCGAGGATATGGGCGGTAAATTTTTGCCGGTGCAGTGCGATGTGTCTGTGGAAGAGCAGGTTGTGGCAGGTGTGAAGCAGGTGGTGGATACCTTTGGCAGGGTGGATATCCTGGTGAACAACGCCGGTATGATCGCCTATTGCCCCACCGTGGAGCTTTCGCTGGAAAAGTGGCAGCGGGTGGTGGATGTGAGTTTAACGGGTTATTTCCTGATGGCCCGGGAATGCGCAAAATATATGATTCCGCAGCGGTATGGCCGCATCATCAACACGGCTTCCATGTATGGCCGGATTGCCGCACTCCATCACCCGATTCTGGCCTACAACACCACCAAGGGTGCGGTGCCCAACTTCACCCGGGCTCTGGCGCAGGAGTGGGCACAGTACAACATCACTGTGAATGCCATTGGCCCCGGTGAATTCCCCACCGAGATGATGCAGATCACCGAAGACGCGCTGGAGGAACTGAAGGGCCGCTGCCCCATTGGGCGGCCCGGCGAAATCTCGGAGCTGTGCGGTCAGCTGCTGCTGTTCGCCAGTGAGGCTAGCGCCTACACCACCGGTCAGACTATTTGTATCGATGGCGGTTGGACCAGCGTGTAACAAAAAAGATAACCCTGAATGGTCTGAATCAAACCCGGAACGAAAAAGAGAAAACAAGCCTCTCTGTTTTTTCAGAGGGGCTTGTCTTTTACAAGGGAAATGGATTCAGAAGGGAAAGAAGTGGGATTAACGCTGTGGCGGCTTTGCTGCGGCCTTGATTTTTTGTGCCAGAAACTGATCGGTATAGTGAATAAAAAAGCGGCCGAACAGAGCAAACAGGAGCGGCGAGCCGTTCCAGGTCAATTCCACCAGAGTCTGCCGGGAGGTTTCATCCGGGGAGCAGTCAATAAACCAGTTCAGGTTTTTCACGGGAACAAACGCCCATGGGGTGTACAGCGACCGGCAGGGGGAAAAGCTTTCAATGTCCAGGAAAATACTTTTGCTGAATTCGTCCCCCCAGTCGATGAATTCATAAGAGCGGAACAGATCGCTGCTTGTTTTCTGTGCCAGCTGTTCCCACAACTGGGGAACGGGCAGAGGGGAAAGATATGTCCGTTTTTTCTCCAGTACGGCCCGTTTGGGTATCTTTTTCAGCAAAGAAACCAGACCAATAATGTACCGAGTCAAAAGTATGAGACATGCGGCAGCAAGAAGCAAAACCAGCCAGAGCACGGCGGGTCTGGAAAACGGGAACCATCGGAAAGCAGCAGGAAAACGCATATTGGCCCCCTCTCCTCGCTTGTGCAGTGTGTGTTCGGCAGCTCAGCCGAACATTGTGGTGTGACATTCATCGATTCGCTAGCCTGCATAGGTGTCGGCCATCAGGAAATTTCAAACAAAAATGCTCCCTGATGAATTCATTTTCTTACATCAGGGAGCGTTTTGTCAATCATTTTGCTTTCAGCAATCGGGCGGTGTTGCCGGGAACTCACTCGGACACTGTGTCCCGGTGGCCGAGATACCACAGCCTGTGGTCCATTCGCTGGAGTCGGATGGAGGAGCTGCCCACGGCACCGGCCTGCGGCTGGTGGCCCAGATCGCCGCCGCCCATGGAGGCAAGGCAGTATTCTGCAACGGAACGCCCTACCGATGCGAGCTGTGGCTGCCGGTATAAAACCAAACAGGCTCTGCAATGCGGCCCCCGCTGATTGTCAGGCGGGGGCCGCTCGTGCTATGATAGGGCTATTAAATAAAAGTCGACACGCAGAGGAGGGGAAACACATGGTGTTTCTGATTGCGGGGGCGTCGCACACGGGCAAGACCGCGCTGGCTCGGAGGCTTGTGGAACGGTATAAGGCAAACTGCCTGTCCATCGATCATCTGAAAATGGGACTGATTCGCAGCGGCTATACTTCACTTACTCCCACCAGCAGCGATGCGGAATTGACCGGCTATCTGTGGCCGGTGGTGCGGGAGATGGTGAAGACTGCCATTGAAAACGGGCAGGACCTGATCGTGGAGGGCTGCTATATTCCCTTCGACTGGGCGGAGGAATTTGCGCCGGAATACCTGACGCAAATTCGTTATCGCTGCCTGGTGATGAGCGAGAAGTACATCCGCGCTCATTATGGGGATATCAAGGCCTATGCCAACGTGGCGGAGCAGCGGCTGGATGATTCCGACTGCACCCTGGAAACCCTTCTGCGGGACAATGCCTATACGCTGGAAATGTGCCGAAAACACAGTGTTCCTTACACCCTGATTGAAACGAACTATCTTATAGAGATTTGATTCGACACAAGGAGGTGGCTGCATGCCGCTGCACATTGTTCGAAATGACATCACCACCATGAAGGTGGATGCCATCGTCAACGCCGCCAACGAGAGCCTTCTGGGCGGCGAGGGAGTGGATGGGGCCATCCACCGGGCGGCTGGGCCGGAGCTGCTGGCGGAGTGCTGCACTCTGGGCGGCTGCAAGACCGGCTGCGCCAAGCTCACAAAGGGTTACCGGCTGCCCGCCCGCTTTGTGATCCATACCGTGGGCCCTGTTTGGCGGGGCGGCGGTCATGGAGAACGGGAGCTGCTGGTGTGCGCTTACCGATCCTCCCTGGAGCTGGCGCTGGAACAGGATTGCCGCACGGTGGCCTTCCCGCTCATCTCCTCCGGGGTATATGGCTACCCAAAAGACCAGGCCCTCAAGGTGGCGGTGGATACCATCGGCGACTTTCTGCTGGCCCATGATATGACAGTCTACCTGGTCATCTTTGACCGGGCGGCCTACACCATCGGTAGCAGGCTCTTTGCGGACATCGCCGCATACATCGACGACTGCTATGTGGAGCAGCACACCGAAAGCCGGGAAGAGGAGTACCGCCGCGCCATGGCCTTCGCCTGTGCGCAGGCAGCGGCGCCGGGTGTGCCCGAGGGGCTGAACCAGGCGGTGGAGCGGCTGGACGAGAGCTTTTCCCAGATGCTGCTGCGCAAGATCGACGAAAAGGGCATGACCGATGCCCAGTGCTACAAAAAGGCCAATATCGACCGCAAGCTGTTTTCCAAGATTCGCTCGGATGTGCACTATAAGCCCTCCAAGCCCACGGCCATGGCCTTTGCCATCGCGCTGGAGCTGCCGCTGGACCAGGCGCGCCAGCTGCTGGAAAAGGCGGGCTTTGCCTTTTCCCACGCCAGCAAGTTCGATATCATCGTGGAGTATTTCATCGCCCACCAGAACTACAATATTTTCGAGATCAACGAGGCCCTGTTCGCCTTTGACCAGAGCCTTCTGGGCGGCTAAAGCCCGGGAAAGGAGAATCGTTATGCCCCGTATGGATGTGACCGAAATGCCCTTTGCAAAGCTGTATCCGCTGCTGGTAGCCAAGGCCGAAAAGAAGGGCCGCACCCGCCAGGAGGTGGACCAGGTGACCGGCTGGCTCACCGGCTATCCCCCGGAGCAGCTTGCCGCCATGGAGCAGAGCGGAATCAGCTACGGCGAATTTTTCCGTGCAGCGCCGGCCATCAACCCCAACTGCACCCTCATCACCGGCAAGATCTGCGGCGTGCGGGTGGAGGAGATCGAAGATCCTATGATGCGACAGATCCGTTATCTGGACAAGCTGGTGGACGAGCTGGCAAAGGGCAAGCCGATGGAGAAGATTCTGCGGAAATAATCATCGTACATACAGGAGCGTGCAGCAATGAAAGAAATTCGAAAAAACGGGCGGTTGCCGTTCGAGGATGCAGCGGAAAGGATGTGATGTGAACAAAAAGAAAGGATGAAAACCATGAGCTATATTCCAGACCCCAATCAGGTCTTTCCCAATGAATACAAAACCTCTTGCTTTATTAAAAATGTGGTCAAGGCCCCCAATATCATCATCGGGGATTATACCTACTACGATGATGCCAAGGATTCCACCGGCTTTGAAAAGAACAATGTACTGTTCAATTACCCGGAGTTTGGCGACCATCTAATCATCGGTAAACTCTGTGCCATTGCTTCCGGGACCAGGTTTATCATGGGGCTCGCCAATCATCGGATCAGCAGCGTGACCACCTATCCGTTCCATGTGTTTGGCGGAGTATGGCAGGAAAATACTCCGCCCCATATGGAGCAGCTCCACCGCAAGGGCGATACCGTGATCGGCAATGATGTATGGATCGGGCGGGAATGTGTCATCATGCCGGGAGTGAAGATCGGTGACGGTGCAATCGTGGCCGCCTGTTCCATAGTAACGGGAGATATTCCGCCTTATACGGTGTTTGGAGGCAACCCGGCCCGTTTCATCAAGCAGCGATTTGATGAGGAGCTGACAAGCCTGCTGCTGCAATTCCGTTGGTGGGAACTTGCTCCGGAGGCACTGGTGAAGGCACTGCCGATGCTCTGTGATCCGGATCTGGAAAAGGTAAAGCAGCAAATAAAGGCAAGACTCACAAGCAAAGAATAAACTTGTCGCCCATCAGGCGACCGAAAAAATGCGAGATCCCCCTATACTGTGTTTGCAACCAAACAATACAGTATAGGGGGATTTGTTTATGAAAAAGAATTTGACCGAGCTGGTGTTTATCCTGGACCGCAGCGGCTCCATGCAGGGGCTGGAGGCAGATACCATCGGCGGCTTCAACTCCATGCTGAACAAGCAGAAGAAGGAGCCCGGCGAGGCGCTGGTCTCCACCGTATTGTTTGATGACCAGGTTGAGGTGCTCCATGACCGGGTGCGGGCGGAACGGGTCAAACCCATCACCGACCGGGAATACTATGTGCGGGGCTGCACCGCCTTGCTGGACGCGGTGGGCGGAGCTATCCGCCACATCGGCAATATCCACAAATACGCCCGGCCGGAGGATGTGCCGGAGCATACCCTTTTTGTCATCACCACCGACGGCATGGAAAATGCCAGCCACCGCTATTCCGCCCGTCAGGTGCGCCAGATGATCCGGCGGCAGAAAAAGAAGTATGGCTGGGAGTTCCTCTTTCTGGGAGCCAACATCGACGCGGTGGAAACAGCGGGTCATCTGGGCATTGACGCAGACCGGGCGGTGAATTATCACTGCGACAGTGAGGGTACCCGCCTGAATTATCAGGTTCTGGCTCAGGCGGTGTCGGCAGTCCGTTGCAGCGCGCCGCTGGATGAGCACTGGAAGGACGCCATCGAGGCAGACTTCCGAAAACGGGATGTCCGCCGGTAAGGCGTGTGCTATAATAAAGATAAAACTGCCGCAGAGGAGGAGCTTCCATGCAGTTCGATCAAACGCTTCTGGAAACCTACCGCACCCTTTTGCAGACCACAAATTTGCGGAAGGCCTATCAGGAATGGCTGCGCATGTTCCGTTATCTGCGCACCGCACTGGAGCAACAGCTGCCGGAATACCGGTTTCAGGGCAGCGTCAGTGAAAACGGCATGGACTACGCCTATTTCTCTTTTACCGATCCGCTGCTGAAGGAGCAGGGCCTCAAGATGGTGTCGGTGTTTGTTCCCGAGCGTTTTCAGCTGGAGGTGTGGCTGTCCGGTGTGAACCGGGCCGCTCAGAGTCGCTGGGCTGCTCGGTTGAGCCACTGCCCGCCACCCATGAAACAAAGCGAGAACCCGGCCCGCACGGATTATCTGGTGCGGCTTCCGGTCGAAGCCGATCTGACGGATGGGGAAGTCGTTGTGCAGGCAATGAAACATGCGGCGGAACAGCTGCGGGCGTTCCTTTCGCTGAAAGAATAAAAGAGCCGGAGCTTCAGAAAGGGCAGAAGCTCCGGCTCTTTTTACAGGTGGCTAACAGATCCGCACCTGCGTTTCCAGTCCGATACGAAGGAAAGCTTGGAACCGAATCAGGGCAACTCTTTGGGCTTTTTGGGGGAAATGGTATTTCGAAGCCCCTGATGCAGCTGACCGTAATTTACCGGCAGATCCACAGCCAGCAGGATTTTTGCAAACCAGACAAAGGCCATCAATACCAGAATCGGGATGACGCAGCAGGTTACCAGCATAACGGCCAGAGCCTCGATAAAGCGGTTGACCATCTCACCGGCCTTGTCGGTGATGCCGGAAACTGCATTGGAAACGCCCTCGGTCACCGAGGAAACCAGGCCGGACCAAAAGCCCTCTTCGGATTCGCTGGTGGTGTCCGTGCTGCTTTCGATTTCTTCGGCGGTTGCAGTGGCGGATTCAATGGTCGCCTCGATGGATGCCTGATAGGTGCTCTCAATCATGTTGGAAAGCTTGACGCTGGCAGGAATCAGAAGGAAGATCAGCAGCCCGAAGATAACAAGCTTCGACGCCAACAGGCGAAGGCTGTCCCAGTCGAACAGGATATAAGCCACATAAAGCAAGCAGGCCAGAGGAATCAGCAGCGAGAAGGTGATGGAGCCGGTGATGGTCAGCAGATATTTTTCCAGGAAAATGGCGCACAGGACCAGCAGAAAATGCGAACTCAGGTCCGCAAGTTTGTCGGCAATCGGGGTGGCCACATCGCCGGGAATCAGTGTGATCGCCGCCGAGGCGGTTGCCGAAGCAGCGGACAGCTCCAGCACAGTGGTCTGCTTTTCCTCCAATGCGGTGAGGGTGCCCTTGTGGAAATCGGCGGACGAGGCAAAACCGGACAGCACAAAAAAGGACAATACCGCAATCAGTACAGGGATTATGATGTGCAGGCTTTTCTTTTGTAAGGTTTCTTTCATGATTGACTCTCCTCTTTTTTATTTGACTGCCTTGATTTGCAGTTCGTTCCGGCAGGCAGCCTTGCTGTGCTTGTCACCTCCGTCAAGCTGCCTGCTCTCATAATGAGCTTTGTAATTTTCGCGAAGCATGCACAGGCGGGCCGCAAATTAATATCCGCCTGTGTGCAATGTGTTTTGCATTCGTTCCAGCCCGGTGCCAAGACCCTCGAAGCCAGCGCAGCGGCTGGGGCGGGTGTTCACCGCATGGTCCAGCAGGGGCTGGGTCAGGCCGGCAGTGTCCAGGCACAGGTCCAGCGCCAGCACGTCCTCCCAAGCCCGGTTGAGAAAGGCAACCTCCCGGCGGCCGTGGGTGCGGGTGAGGGAGATGGTATCCGCCCGGCGCAGATAGTCTTCTATCTGTACCGGGTCAAACCCGGCGGCGGTAAGGCTTTCGGTCAGTCCCTGGCGGAACAGACCAGGCAGGTTCGCCCACTGGAAAGGCGCAACGTCGTAGTATACAAAAGTGTAGCGGGTGTGGCAGTGGACCGCCAGCAGGCATTTGTGCCCCCGCAGGTCGATGCAGTGCAGATCCCAGCAAAAACGCCGGTCCGGCTGGATGCCGTAGCCCGGCGTTTTCATTTTCAAAAACCGCTGCAGCGGAAAGGTCAGTCCCAGTTCCATCACTGTACTTCGTGGGGAATCAGGATTTTTTCCACCTGAATGCTTCCCTCCGAGACCTCTGCCATCATCATGGTGATCTCCTGATGAAAGCGCCGGGGCCCGCAGGAGCCGGGATTGAGCCAGAGAATGCCGTTCTTTTCCTCCTGCACGTATTTGTGGGAGTGGCCGAACAAAACAACATCCGCGCCGGAAAGGTCTGCGGGCAGCTCCTTTTTGTTGTGGACCAGATAGAAGGTCACGCCGCCCAAGGTGACAGTCAGGTCGTGGGGGATTTCTCCCGCCCATTCCTTATCGTTGTTTCCACGTACCACATACAGCGGTGCGTACTGCCGCAGCTGGTCCACGATGCTCTGTTTGTTGATGTCGCCGCCATGCAGGATCGCGTCGGCGGTTTTCAGCTGCTCCAGCACCTCCGGACGCAGCAGGCGGTGAGTGTCGGAAAGAATGGCAAGCTTCATGTTTGAACCTCGTTTTCCAGTTTGTTTTGCACATCCCGATAAAACCGGCGGGCGTTGGAAAGGTCCTGTTCATCCGGGTGGCCCTTGGCGATGCCGCCCACCAGCTTGAAGGGGCCGAAGGTATCGAAACCCTTGCAGCTGAATTCTCCCAGCACCGGGCAGTTTTTTTGGGCAGCGATCTCGGCCATTGCTTTCGCACCGGTGCCCTTTGCACCGCCGTAGGTGTAAACGAAGAACACCGGCTTGCCCTGGGGCAGCTGGCGGCGGGCAAACTCCACCACAGCCTTCTGGAATTCAAAGCCGTAGATGCCGGAGGCAAAGCCCACGCAGCCGTAGTCCGCAAGGCTGGCGGTCTTCTGTTTGGTCACGTCGATCAGGTTGATCTCACCCGTATCGGCCATGGCCTGCAGCACCTTCAGGGTGTTGCCATGGTGGCGGGAGTAGTAGCAAACGGCGGTTTTCATGGATTGTTCCCTCCTTGCAGGGTCCAGCCGAAGTCGTTGTGGTAGATCATCTGGCGGGTCATGCCGCCGTCGATGCAGATGTTCTCGCCGGTGATAAAGCCCGCCTTGTCCGAGCAGAGGAACAGCACCATGTTGGCAATGTCCAGCGGGTTGCCCACCCGCCCGGCGGGCTGCTGGTATGCGTCCGGGCCCTGGTATACCGTGTAATCCGTGTCGATCCAGCCGGGGGAGATGGAGTTCACCCGCACCCGGCCCGCCAGACTCACCGCCAGCGCGTGGGTCAGAGCCGAAATGCCGCCCTTGGCCGCGGTGTAGCTCTCGGTCTGGGGCTGGCTCATCCGGTCCCGGGAAGAGGAGATGTTCACGATGGCCGCCCCGGGCGCAAAATGGGGGGCGAACAGCTTGGACAGATAAAAGGGGGCGGCAACACCCACCCGCAATGCGTAATTGAACTCCTCGTAGCTGCATTCGTCGATGCCCTTCATCAGGGGCAGGGCATTGTTGATGAGATAGTCCACATGGCCGTGGTCGGCAATGACCTTTTGGGCAAAGCGTTCCAGCACGGTCTGGTCGGCAATATCGCCCACAAAGTAATCGTTCTCCAGCAGGTCAATGATGCACACCAGAGCGCCAGCCTTGCGGAATTCCTGGGCAATGGCCTTGCCGATGCCCTTGGCTCCGCCGGTGATCACCACCACCTTGTTTTCAAATTCCGGCATGGGAACCCCTCCTTAAATGATGATGCCTTCGCAGTGGTCAATTTCGTGCTGGATGATCTGGGCCGTCCAGCCGGTGAAGGTCTTCAGCCGCTCCTGGAATTTCTCGTTCTGCCAGCACACCTTGATGGACTGCCAGCGCTTGGTGGGGCGGGTGCCAGTGAGGGAAAGGCATCCCTCCTCGGTATCGTAGGGGCCGGATTTTTTGATGATCTCCGGGTTGAACATCACGGTGTAGCCGCCCTCGGCCTCAAAGGCGATGATGCGCTTGTTCACGCCGATCATGTTGGCTGCCATGCCCACGCAGCCGTCCTGGTGGTGCTCCAGCGTCTCCAGCAGGTCCAGCGCAACGGAAATGTCCTCGGGGGTGGCAAGCTCGGCCTTTTGGGCCAGGAATGCTTCGTCCTTGCAGATGTCTCGAATCATATTTGTGTCTCCTTATGGGCTTGAATCACCGACGCGATGGTCTCGGCAGCGAGGCGGGAGCCCGCTTCACTGGGATGCACACCGTCGGCGGCGTATAGGTTTTGGGGGTCGGCCAGCTGGTAAAACCGCAGCCCCACCTCGGCAAGGAGGGCGCGGTTTTCCCGGGCGGCAGTGCGGTAGGCTTCGGCCAGACTATGGGCCATTTCATCGTAGTTCCAGTCCTTATCTGCCAGTTTGATACTGTCTTTCTGGTAGGCCCAGGTGGCATAGAGAACGGGCACGGCCCCGGCTGCCCGGATCTGTGCGCACAGCTGCCTTACACTGGCGAAAAAGCGCTCAGGGGAGGAAAACGGCCCGTGGCTCATCTCCTGCAGGATCACATAGTCCCAGTGCTCCCGGCTCAGCGCTGTCTGGGTCTGCGTGCCCAGACGGGTTTTGGGGTTCAGCTGCTCCGAAAGCCTTGCCCCGCCTCGGGTGTGGTGCACCACCTGCGCGCCGGTCAGCTGTGCCAGCATCCGGGGCATATCGTTTGCAAAGGTCAGGCTGTTGCCCAGCATCAAAATGCGCATAGTACCGCTCCTTACCCGGTTTGTATCACTTGTATTATATATGGTTGCGCGGGCGGGAACAAGCCCTGCGGAGAAACGCTGTGTCCGATAAAAACGCCCGGCAGGATCATCATGATCCTGCCGGGCGTTTTGCGAAGGTTTTCAAAAGGTTACTGCTCGGTCTCGTAGGGCCAGGTGTTGATGCCGCCGAATTCGTAAATGCCGGTGTAGCCCAGCTCCGCCAGGGCGGCGGAGGCGGTTTTGCTGCGGTTGCCGCTGCGGCAGTAGACCAGCACAGTGGAATCCTTTTCCGGAATGACCGCTGCGGCGGTGTCCTCATCGATGGTGCCCACAGGCAGCAGGACTGCGCCGGGAATATGGCCGCCGTCGTATTCGCTCTGCTCCCGCACGTCCAGGATAATGACCTCTTCGGTGTCCATCATTTCTTTTGCCTTTTCCTGGCTGATTTGCTGGTAGGAGCCGCTGGCTGCCGCTCCGCCGCAGCCGGTGAGCAGCAGAATGGGAGAGAGCAGGCAGAGCAGTGCGGAAAAAATACGTTTCATGCGGATACCTCTTTTGGGGAACGCCGCGGCGTTCCGGTGTAAAAACTGTTTTGTGCCCCTATCATACCGTTTGAATAGCGAAGCTGTCAACGCTTGAATGAGATGAGATCACAGAAGAGAAATGCGGATCAAGTCTGGCCTGTTCATTCAGCACAATGTGCCCCTCGGAGAGGCTAGTGGCCGTACTGGTGTAGAAAGCGGGCAGCGCGCCTAGCCACCGCCTTTCGAGGGCAGTCCAGCAGGCTTTGTGCGAACCGCAGCATGTCAGCCTGGTGGTTGGATTCATCAAAATAGTGATCGAAGCAGTCCAGAACATGACCACACAGCACGCGAGTGCACTCGGGAGATGGCTCGCCATGGTGCAGATAAACCATGTGCGGCACTTCCAGCAGTCGTTTGGTTATGTCCGGTTCCCACTCCGGTCTGGCTTGTACAATTTTCCAGGCGTTCCCCGCCACATTGGCTGCGGTGATCATCTGCGGGCAACGAAGCAGAGCAAAATATTCTTCATACAAGCGGGAAAAGTGATTTTCTGTGTCCACCGCCGCCAGATTAGCCAGGATCAGAATGCCATCCCATTTGACAAAGCTGTTAGCATCGTGCAGCCAGCTTGCAATCTCATCAAAATAAGAATAGACGATTCTGGGCTGCTGCTCACTCAATATACGGATGGCTTTTGTGCAGCTGTAGCGTACCGGGCTGTGCTCGGTTTGGACGATGGAGAAAAACGATTCCAAAAGCTCCCGATTCCCTCCCGCCTGAATCGCCAGCGGTATAAGTTCTGGTTTTGTTTTCAGGTATGCCAGCAGAGAGTGCTTATCCATCAAAAACTCCTTCCCGGCCCGGACAGGCAGCAATTTTTGCTTATATTGTAGCGCATTCAGGCAAAGGGAACAAGCAGCGAGCGGATAGCGGCTGTATTGAAAATGCGCTTATGTGAGGATTGCATTTTCAATACAACGGGACGCATAGGTGGAAAAGCGCACCTGCTTGGTGCTGTCGAAGCTGTTGACCGCTTTGATCAGGCCGATGGTGCCGATGCTGATCAGATCCTCTGCATCGCCGGGCAGGGCACAGTATTTTTTTACGATATGGGCCACCAGGCGCAGGTTGTGCTGAATGATGGTGTCCCGCGCTTCCAGGTCACCCCGGCGCAGGGCCGCGAAGGACTCCACCTCCTGGCGTGGGGTCAGCGGGCGGGGAAAGCTGCCGCTTTCCAGATGAAGCGCCAGATACAGCACCTGACTGGCCAGAAATTGCAGGAATACCTCAAGCATAAAAAAGCCTCCTTTTTTGAATGTGTATGGAAATTCGGCGGATATTGCCTGCTATAACCTATGCGCTCTGCGGGCAGAGCAAAACCAGAAGGCGCTTTACCCGGAAACTCCTGACTGCGGAAAATCGGCGGCAGTGCTATAATAAGAAAAAGGTAAGGTACGCCAAGCGCGGACCGGATATGTGAGGAGGGCTTTTGTGCGGCCGGAAACAAAAGAGAAGAAGCGGTTGTATCTCAAATGGCCCTGGAATCTGGTGGTCTATGTTCTGCTGGTAATTTTGCTGCGGGTATTTTCCATCCCGGTGATTTTGCTGCTGATCCGGTGGAACAAAAAGCAGCAGCTGAACGGCCCGGCTGAAGGCTATTGCCTGCAGCGCACCCGAGGGCAGTTGATTCTGCTGGTATGGGCGGCGGGCGCTCTGCTGCTGGCTGCGGCAGGGGCAGCCTATCTGACCCTTTCCCGGGAAGTGGACAAAACCGGCTGGGACTATATGGAATATATCAAACTGGCGGCTGCCAGTCTGCTTGCGGTGGGCGGAGTGCTGGTGGCCGGATATCTGACCTATATCGGTCTGCGGGATGCCTTCTGCCCGGAAAAAAGCCGGCTGGCCCGGTCCATACGGGACCAGCTGCCCTACCCGGAGGAAGCTCCGCCGGTGAAGGAACTGTTTGCCATGGTGGATGAGGATGTCCGCCAAAATGGCCGGTGGTTCGGAAAGCTGGCAGTGGGCCGTGAGTGGATCTTGGGGGATGAGGTATCGTATATCCCGCGCATCCGGGGCGTGTTCTGGCGGGATGAAATCAGAACAAGGCGCAGCGGCAACCGGGTCACCACCACCCGCATTCTGCAGCTGTGGATTCTGGATGACCGCCGGCAGTGCAGATCGACTGATCTGCGCCAGCCGAAGGAGCTGCAGGCCGCGCTGGACTGCCTGCGCCAGCGGGTGCCCGCCGCGGTGTTTGCGAAATACGATTCCCGGGAGTACAACGACTGTATCCATGCGGATGAGCAGCAGTGGTATTTTATGGAGCAGGAGTTTGAACGCAGAAAGACTCGGCTGGAGCAGGGGCAAACTTGTTGAAGAGGGAGGCGCTACAGGATGAGGCAAGGACAGAGCGGCTATTGGAAAAAGGTCGGTGCTGTGGGATGCACGGTGATGCTGGCGATAAGCCTGGCTGGATGCACTCACCAGGAAGGAAGCCCGGCGCAAAGCATGCAAAGCGCGTCTGGTTCGGAAAGCCAGGCTTCGAGCGGGGCGGAAACAGCAGAAAACGCTGCCCTTTCAGGCACAGAAATGACCGACGAGGAGATCGTCCGCCTGACCAGTGAGCTGGTGGAAACGGGTCAGCGCTGGGAGAACTGGGCATCTGATCCGACGGCTCAGCAGCTGGATTATTCCGACAGCATTACGGTGGAACGCCTGGGTGAGCCGGTCACCCTGTATCGGCTGCCGGATATGGAGAGCAGGGCTCAGGTGGAGAATGCTCTGCTGAAAATCTTCAGCCGGAATTATGTGGACAAAAAGATGGAAACCATTTTTCATCCGGATGTACCGTATTCTTTGTACGAGCAGAATGGGGTGCTGTATGCAAATGGGGACTTTGGCTTTGATTATCAGAATGTGTTCCGATACACCGGAAACTTCATGGTGATAGGTCGCACGGAGGACAGCATCAGCCTGCAGGCAGAGCTGTGCGGCGATGATGGCGAGCCGACAGAGAACTGGCCGCTTACACTGCGAAGGGAGGAAGGCCGCTGGGTGCTGGACGGCTGGAAGACCGATGAAAAAGGAGATAATTCCTTTGTAGCATTGCCCGAGGAGCTGGAGCAGCAGGCACAGCAGGACCCGGAACTGGCCTCCCAACTGCGCTATGCCTGGATGCTGGGGGATGGCCTGGTATGGGGTAGCCAGCGTTGGGTCGACTGGTGCTTTTCCGGTTTGTTCGAGCCACCGGTGGAAGTGCCAGGGGAGGAATATCCTCTGGCGGATCTCTCAGGTCTGAAGGTAGAAGGCTTTGAAGTGGAGGTCGGCCCGGAGCAGAAGGTTTATCTGATGCTGGATGTGACGCAGCCGGGCAATACCCCGCTGCGCCAGGGGAGAAACTGGTATCTGCTGGATTTTTCCGACAATGGAACCGGAAAGGTGAACGGCACCATTCGCCGAATGTACCCGGATGGCGAAAATGCGGCATTCGGGCTGGGACGGGACCAGAGCTTCGGCAAGGAAGAGGAAAACGCCAGGCTGAACGAAGAGCTGATGGCTGTGGTGAATACCTTCCGGGGCTGGGCCTGCGCTTTGCCTTGCGACAGGGATTGGTGGCAGGAGGGCGGAGAAGTACCCTATGTGGTGGCCCGAATGCATCAGGATGGCCTGATCGGAACGGATGGACTGTTCACGGAGGAGCAATTCAATCAGGCAGCACGGGATTACCTGAACGCGCCGGAGTACCAGGCGGCTAGGGAAACTCTTCTCCGCTGCTGTTATGAGCAGGATGGCCGGTTTAGTCTGATGGAAATGGGAGGCTTGACTTCGGATATTGGAGCCAATTGCCGGAATCTGGGAGGTGACCTTGCCGCGGGAACAGGCACAGTGATCC
The DNA here is from genome assembly GCF_017889395.1 of Allofournierella sp. Taxonomy (NCBI): domain Bacteria; kingdom Bacillati; phylum Bacillota; class Clostridia; order Eubacteriales; family Oscillospiraceae; genus Allofournierella; species Allofournierella sp. The sequence continues at coordinate 54,771 of NZ_JAGHKE010000003.1, forward strand.
GGCGGTATTACAAGGATACACTGGGCCTCGTACCGGATTACGACCTGGTATACACCATGGAGCGGTCTCTGGACGGTACCGGTCATTGGTATGTGTATCGGTGTCAAAAGGTGCCGGGTGGAGTGTCTTACATCGGTTAAACCGCGGGCGAGTATGAAAGCAAAGAGGTCTGCCGGAAGGATTGTTCCTTCCGGCAGGCCTCTTTTGAGATGAAGATCGACAGCTGTTATCCCTCTGCACCTTCCGGGCGGGGCAGGAAGCGCACCGCCACCAGACGGTGGAACACAGCGGCAAACAGCAGCCCGAAGGCCACGCCCAGCACCGTGTCCACGATACGCAGGACCACTGCACCGTGAATGCCATAAATGCCTGCGCCCAGCATCAGAGCGCCGAAGCAGTTCATGGCAGTCTTGTACCGGTAGTCGGTACAGAAGCCCAGACACAGCCCGCCCAGAGGGCCCAGCAGAGAGTGCAGGCCGGCAGGCGTGATGGAGTAAAGAACGAAAAATGCCAGCGAACCTGCCAACGCGCCCACGATACGCTGGAAAAAGCGGGGTGCGGCGTTGCCGGAATAGGGATATTCCGAAAGCAGTGAGGCGCAGGCAAAGCCCATCCACATGAAGCGTTCCACCCCGAACACCTGCCCGGCGGTGAGCACCAGCGCAACGCCCAACGCCATGCGCAGCTGCCAGAGATGTACGATGTTGGCAAGGTCGAACCGACGGACCACATGATGAAAGCGAACCGTTTTGTGCTGGTGCCGGTGCTTGGCAAACAGGATTGCGCCGCAGATCAGATACCCCACCAGGGCCAGCAGCGCCCGGCGAACCAAAGCCTCACATACCACCGGATTGCCGGTCAGATAAACATAGGCGAAGCTGTAAAGCCCGCCGTTGCCCAGCTCCGGTCGCTGGGTTGTGATATACAGCAGGGCAAAAAAAGCCACAGCGTGCATGGGAATCAAAAGTGGCGCGGGAATCACCGCCGCCGCGCAGGGAGCTGCCACCAGAATGGCAAGCGCCAGTGCCAGTGTGACCAGCGAGTCGCCGATGCAGTATTCAAAGTTCACAAAACGGATGCCCAGCATGATGCAGAACAGCGCCACCGCCATGGGCGTATTGTCCGAACCGAACAGGCCGGACAGTGCGCTGATGAACAGAATCGCAAAGGCCACGATCAGCACCGAGCGCACCGCCATGGCCGTCCAGTACCAGGCCTTTTCCCGCCGGGTGGAGCAGGCGGCGATCTTTCGCTTCAGAATCGCCGGGTCCAGCTGCAACGCGTCATAAAATTTCATGTCCACTGTTTGTTTCCCTCCTTTCCTCGATCTGCGCCGCCAGTCGGTCGGTGCACTGTATAAATGCTTCAAAATCCTCTCCGGCGCTGCGCCACAGATCATAAAAGGGCTGGAGAATGCTCTCGTAGCCTTTTTTCAGCTCCGCAAGCCCGGTCTCGGTAATGAACAGCCGGTAGCTGCGTTCATCATCGGGCTGCCGCTCTTTGCGGATGCAGCCTTTTTCATACAGCGCTTTCAGGCAGCGGCTCACTGCTTCCTTTTTCATGCCGCTGCCCTGACTGAGCAGGAGCGGCGTGTTCTGCTGCGGCTGCAGATACAGCCTTGCCAGCAGCTCGCATTCGCTGGCGGTCAGTGTAGTGCTGCGCACCGGCAGCAGCGTACGCACAATTTTTTGCAGCTGCTGCTGATAGCGCGCCATATCAGTCCATTCGATTTGCATTGGGGTCCTCCTGTGTATAGTTAACGGTGTTAATTATATGTCTGCGGGATTTTCCTGTCAAGAACGGGGTGTGGAAAATATTCTTTGGCTCTAGCCGAGCGGTTGGCGGCGTGGTATAATGGCGCCAGAACCAGAAAAAGGGGCGATGACGGATGGAAAGAACATTTAACTGGGTGATTGTGGGGGCAGGCGGCATTGCCGGCGAGATGGCCTCGGCGTTCACTGCCATGGGCCGCTGCCCCTATGGTGTGGCAGGCCGCACCCGGGAAAAGGCGCAGGCCCTGGCCCAGCGCTGCGGGGCCGAAAGGCTGTACGAAAGCCCGCAGCAGGCTTTCGCAGATCCGGAGGTGGACATCGTCTATCTGGCCACGCCCCACAATACCCATGCGGAACTGATCGAGCAGGCGCTGGCCGCGGGCAAGCATGTGCTGTGCGAGAAGGCCATCACCCTGAACAGCGAGGAGCTGGAACGGTGCGTGGTGCTGGCCGGGCAGAAGGGTCTGGTGCTGGCCGAGGCCATGACCATCTGGCACATGCCCCTGTATCAGATGCTCCGGCAGCGCCTGGCGGCGGGGGAATGGGGAAAAGTCCAGCTGATTCAGCTGAACTTCGGCAGCTTCAAGGACTATGACATGACCAACCGCTTCTTCAATCCGGAGCTGGCGGGCGGTGCGCTGCTGGATATCGGTGTGTATGCCCTCAGCTGTGCCCGGAGTTTTCTGACCAGCGTGCCCGATCAGGTAATCAGCCGGGTGAAGCTTGCCCTCACCGGGGTGGACGAGCAGGCAGCCATTCTGCTGCAAAACCCGGAAAACCAGATGGCCACCGTGACCATGAGCCTGCGCTCCAAGCTGCCCAAGCGGGCGGTGATCGGCTGTGAGCGGGCTTACATCGAAATTGACGATTATCCCCGCGCCCAGTCGGCCCGGGTGGTGGATGCGGCCACCGGAGCGGTAACTGAGGTTCAGGCGGGGGAAACCGGCCGGGCGCTGGAATATGAGGTGGCTGCCATGGAGCAGGCGGTGCGTACCGGCGACGCGTCGGCCATGCAGCTGGGCTGGAGCCGGGATGTGATGAACATCATGACCGCCCTGCGCCGGGAATGGGGCGTGCACTACCCCGGAGAGGAGCTGTGAGATGAAGGATGCCAAATGGAAGATCCCCAAAACCTGGTATGATCGGCTTGCGGACTGGATGAGTGTGGGATTTCTGGCGGCATCCGGGTTTTACCTGTGGGCCAACTGGCAGGCAATCCCCCGGGAGATTCCCACTCACTATGGCTTCAGCGGCCAGCCGGACGCCTGGGGAGACAAGAGCAGCTGCGTGGTTCTGCTGGTGATCGGCGTGGTGATGTGTTTGATGATGTGGGGCATCGAGCAGGTTCCCATGATCTGGAACACCGGCGTGACGGTGACCGAAGAAAACAGGGTGCGGGTTTACCGCATTCTGAAAAATCTGCTGGTGACCATCCGGCTCGTGATTGCAGCCATCTTCGCCTGGATGCCGGTCTGCTCGGCCCGCTCCCAGCCGCTGGGGGGCTGGTTCATGCCGCTGGTCATGCTGCTGGTGTTTGGGCCCATTGTGATCTGCCTGGTTCAGCTTTACCGGAAGAAATGATCTGGGAAGAAAAAGCCTTGCGCCGTCCGCTGCCCCATGATATGATAGACCCTGCGACCATTCACACCGGCCTGTGAAACCCAACCGCAACAGGCCGCATCCAAAAGGAGTTTGCCTTATTATGAAATTTGATCTGATTGCCCCCTGCTACTTCGGTACCGAAAGCACCGCCGCCTTTGAGGTGCGCCGCCTGGGCGCCGAGGACGTGAAGGTGACCGACGGACGCATTGCCTTTTCCGGCCCGGCGGACATCATTGCCGCCGCGAACCTGAACCTGCGCTGCGCCGAGCGGGTGCTGGTGCTGCTGAAGACCTACACCGCCACCACCTTCGACGAGCTGTTCGACGGTGTGACCAGCATCCCCTGGGAGGAGCTGATCCCGGCGGACGCCCAGTTCCCGGTGAAGGGCTCCAGCCTGTCCAGCACCCTGTCCAGCGTGCCCGCCTGCCAGAGCATTGTGAAAAAGGCGGTGGTGGAGCGGCTGAAAAAGGGCCACAAGACCCTGATGCTGCCCGAGACCGGTGCCCTGCACAAGATTCGTTTCTCCATCCGAAAGAACGTGGTGGAGGTAATGCTGGATACCTCCGGCGACGGCCTGCACAAGCGCGGCTACCGGCGCAACGCAACCGGCGCACCCATCAAGGAGACCCTGGCCGCCGCCATCGCGGACCTGGGCCGTGTACGGCGGGATTCCATCGTGGCCGACCCCTTCTGCGGCAGCGGCACCATGGTGATCGAGGCCGCCCAGAAGGCCATGAACATTGCTCCCGGCCTGCGCCGCCGTTTTGCCGCCGAACACTACACCTTCTGCCCGCCCGAGATCTGGGCCCGGCAGCGGGAAAAGGCTCTGTCTGAGATTCGGCGGGATGCAGCCTTCGAGGGCTTCGGCTACGACATCGACCCCGCTGCGGTGGCTCTGGCTACCCAGAACGCCAAGCTGGCGGGTGTGGGCGACCGGTGCCATTTTGAGCTGGCCGATGTGAAGGACTTCGCCCCCCGGCCGGAGATGATCGTGCTGACCAACCCGCCCTACGGCGAGCGCCTGGGCGATCTGGCCACCGCCGCCAGGCTGGCCGGTGTGCTGGGCAAGGCGCTGGAGGAACATCCGGTGGCCGGCGCCTACATCATCACAGCGGACGCGGACCTGGAAAAGCACCTTGGCAAAAAGGCCAGCCGCCGCCGCAAGCTGTACAACGGCATGATCCCCTGCCAGGTGTACATGTATTATTGATTTTGCAGCAAACAAAAACGGAATCTCCAAACAGGAGATTCCGTTTTTTGTTTATGGCATTATTCGGCGGTTTGGGTGACCTGATAGATGCTATAGCCGCCCTGGTCATAGAGCAGGGTGCAGTGGGCGGCGAACCAGCTCTCGTCCACCGCGTAGTCCGCCCGCTCGGAGGGGCCCACCATCACATAGTCTATGCCCCATTGGGCAAGCCCTTCCTCGCTGGGGGCTTCCAGCAGCTGGCGCACCGCCGCTTCCTGGACGGAGTAATCCATGCCGTGGTAATACAGCCAGGTGCCGGAGGCGCACAGAATGGGCCGTCCGGCCAGGCTGAGCACCGGGTTCAGCAGCTGGGTGCCGCACAGAAAGCGGCCCATGGGGTCGGTGTTTTCCTCTGCATATTCCGCAGCGGCAATGGCGTTTGCATCAAAGTGCTGGTACTGGCTTACTGCCTCCCGACCCAGGGTGAGGAGACTGCCGAAGGTGCCGGTGAACACCAGCATGACGGCAAGCACGGCCTGCACGCTTTTCTTGTCTACCTTTTTCAGAAGGTCCACGATCAGATTTGCCACCAGGATGCAGCCCAGCAGATGCCAGATGAACAAAAGCTTGTTGTTGTCGTAGTTGTTGGGCTGGAACTCCACAAACTCGCTGAGCAGCAGAATCAGCAGTCCGCCGCCATAGACCCAGCGCAGCTTTTTGCCCGCCCACAGGAAGGCAGGCAGCAGCAGAATATAGACCAGGCCGATGTTCTTGATGTAGAACCAGAAGTAATTGTCCCCCTCGTTGGACCAGTTGAAGTGCCAGCGCAGAAAGCCCGAGCCCTCCTGGGTGTGGGGCAGAATCTGGGTGAGCATCAGCGGCAGCCAGATCACACCCGTCGCTCCGGCAAACAGCAGCCAGGGACGCAGAGCGTGCAAATCCGTCCGGTACAACGCCAGTGCCCGTACAAAGAGCACCCCGCAGATGAGCACCAGCGCCAATGCCGAGTGGGTCTGCACCAGAGGCATGGAGGCGGCCAGCAGCACCAGAGCGGGCCAGAGGCGGCGTTCCTCGTTCAGGGCAAAGCGTGCCAGCAGGGCCAGACATGGAAAGAGCAGCGCCCAGCCGAATAGGGTGGCCCGCTGAGGAATAAGCAGGTCCGCGATGGGGTTCACCCAGCGGATGTTCTCTTCCACATAGTTGGTGGGGGTTTCATAATAGGCGGTGAAGATGCGGGTGAAGTTCTCCACGCCGCCCTCCAGAAAATAAGCGAAGCCGAAGCCGCTGCCCAGGAAAAACAGCACATAGGCAAGGCTGGCTTTGACGCTGCTCTGCAGCAGGTTTTTGGCCAGCAGCCAGCCGCCGCCGAACACCGCTGCCAGTGCCACCACCTGAGGCAGGAGGCAGGCGAATTTCAGGGGAGCGCCCAGCAGAAGAAACACGCTGGAAACGCTCTCGCACAAAAACGGATAGCCGTAAAGGGTCTGGCCCGCCAGCATGGGAAATTCCGGCGGAAACAGGCCCTGCTCGGCAATGCTCTTGATGAAGGAAAGGTGCATGGGCAGATCGCCGTAGGTGCTTTGCCCGCACCAGTAGCCGCCATCCTTATAATAGAGGGTATGGGTGTGCAGCAGCCAGACAGAAAGCAGAAAAAGCGGCACCACACAGGCCCAGAAGGCGGGAACAATGGTCCGGACAGAGCCATCCGGGGGGAGTACCTTATCCGATGAAGCGTGCCGGGGCCAGAGGCCGGCCACTGCCAATGCACCAGCGGCAACCAGAGCCAGCAGGGCGGCGGGCAGAGTGAAGCCCAGAGCCAGTGCAAAGAGCGCGGGCAGCGCGATCAGCAGCACCAGCCCGAAGGTAGCGGTAAACACCAGCTTTTCTTCGGCACCGGATGTGGGCAAAAGCCACCGTGTCAGTGAAAAACCTGCGGCCAGAAATACGGCCATATAAGCGATACTGAACAGAATTCCCATATCAAACGCCCTCCAGATCAAAAGGTGGGGTGTACTCCTCCTTGGCGCTGCTCTTTTGCTGCATGTAGCCCTCGGTGAGCCCCAGGTCGATGGCGTGGTTGACCATCTGGCGGTATTCCCAGGTGGAGATGCGCCGGTCCAGCGGCTTCATCTGTGCCGCCTTATGGAAAGGGGTATACTGGCTCATCAGGCTGGGCAGAAAGCTGCCGGCAGGCAGACTGGCCATGAAGTCCAGCACGGCCTTTGAATCTGCCAGTGCACCGGGCAGGGCCAGATGCCGCAAAATCACGCCCTTTTGCAGCAGCCCTTCCTCATCAAATTGGGGCGTGCCGGTCTGGCGGATCATCTGACAAATCGCCCGGCTGCACACTTCAAAATAATCCGGTGCGGCGGAATACCGGGCCGAAAGCTCCGGCGAAACATATTTCACATCCGCCAGCCACACGTCCACAATGCCGTCCAGCAGCTGTACGGTCTCCAGCGTCTCGTAGCCGCCGGTGTTGTACACGATGGGAATGGAAAGCCCCCGGGCTTTTGCCTGCTCCAAGGCCTCCAGTACCCAGGGCAGCCACTGGGTGGCAGTGACCAGATTGATATTGTGCGCGCCCTTTTGCTGCAACTCTAGAAAAATCTCGGTCAGGCGCCCGGTGTCGATGGCCTTGCCCAGCCCTTCCTGGCTGATCTTATAATTCTGACAGTAGCAGCACTTCAGGCTGCAGCCGGAAAAGAACACCGTGCCGCTGCCTTTGCTGCCGCTGATGCAGGGCTCCTCCCAGTGGTGCAGCGCCGCCCGGGCCACCATCAGCTGACCGGCCGCACCGCACACACCGGCGCGCCGGGTCCGATCCGCGCCACAGCTCCGGGGGCAAAGGGTACAGGATGTGGGAATCCGCAAGATAAAACCTCCCGAAACAGGCGGGCTGTTCGGTCCGCCTGCAATACAAAATAGAACAACCCTTACTATACCATATTTTCCGGCAGCTGTGCCAGAAAAAACTCCGGTTGACGCACTGCGCCGGCCTCCCGTATAATATCCAGTTGACGAAACAAAGCGCGAAGGGGTGCGCTGCAGGAGGGCGGGGAAGAGAAATGAAAAAGGAACAAAACAGTGTGGCCAGAAGCGTGGCCGCGCTGAACCTGGCAGTGATGCTGTTCGGCCTTGCGGCGGTGATCGGCCGCTTTGTACAGGTCCCGGCGGCGGTGGTCGCGGGCGGCCGGGTGATCTGTTCGTCAGTGGTGCTGCTGGCGCTGGCCTTGATCACCCGCACGCCGCTGCGGCTGGCAGAAAAACGGGATCTGGCTCTGGCAGTGTTTGCGGGGCTGGTGCTGGCTCTTCACTGGACCACCTTTTTTCAGGCGATCCAGGTCTCGTCGGTTGCCATGGGCACCATCACCTTTTCTGCCTTCCCGCTGTTCCTCACGGTGCTGGAGCCGCTGGTGTTCCGGGAGCGGCTGCGGGCGAGAAGCGCAGCGGAAGCAGTTTTGCTGCTGGCGGGCGTGCTCATCACCCTTCCGCCGGACGGCCTGAGCAGCGGCGCTGTGGCCGGGGCGGCCTGGGGCATGCTGTCCGGTCTGGCCTATGCGGTGCTCTCACTGGCAAACCGGCATCTTTCCGCCCGGTATCCAGCCCGGGTGATCTGCCTGTATGAGCAGGCCACGGCGGCGGTTGTGCTGCTTCCGGCGGTGCTGCTCCTGTCCAGCGGCTGGACGGCGGCGGATCTTTTCGGCATCGGTGCGCTGGGCGTGGTGTGCACGGCGCTGGCCCATTCGCTGTATGTGGCGGCCCAGCGGCGGGTGAGCGCCCAGACGGCGGGCATCGTGTCCGGAATGGAAACGGTTTACGGCATTCTGTTCGCTCTTGCCTTTCTGGGGGAAGCGCCCACCGGCCGGGAGCTGGCGGGCGGCGCGGTGATTCTGGGCGTGAGCCTTGCGGCTTCGCTGCAGGCCGGAAGAAAGTGAGCGGCGGGCGAGCGGCTTTTTCCGGCACATCCTACCATTTTGGTGTGGTTCATGCTATAATAATGATACTTATCGTCCGCGTCAGGTGCAGTTTCAGCACACGAGGGGCGAAAAACACCGTTTGAAAGGAGGCGCTGCCAGTGCAGGACCAATCCGCCCGGGCGCGTAAAAATCTGAAATATCTCACGCTGCTTGCCCGGGAATACCCCAACATTGCCGCCGCCAGCAGCGAGATCATCAACCTGCAGGCTATTTTGAAGCTGCCCAAGGGCACCGAGCATTTCATGAGCGATCTGCACGGCGAGGCTGAGGCTTTTACTCATATTGTGAACAATGCGTCCGGTGTCATCAAGGAAAAGGTGGACCGGGTGCTGGGCCCTGGTGTGCCGGATCAGGAGCGGGCGGAGTTCGCCACCCTGATTTACTACCCTGCCCAGAAGCTGGACGAGCTGAAGGAGCGCCAGACCGATCTGAACGCCTGGTACCGGCAGACCCTCTACCGGCTGATCGATGTGTGCCGGGTGGTCTCCTCCAAGCACACCCGCAGCTTTGTGCGCAAGCGCCTGCCCAAGAACTATGCCTATATTCTGGACGAGCTGCTCCACGCCCATTTTGAGGACCACGACAAGGAATTCTACTACGGTCAGATCCTTTCCAGCATCATTGATGTGGGCCGGGCCGACGATTTCATCGAGGCCATGTGCGGGCTCATCAAGAATCTGGCGGTATTCAAGCTGCACATCGTGGGCGATATCTTCGATCGCGGCCCCCGGCCGGATCAGATCATGGAGCAGCTGCTGAACCATCATTCGGTGGACATCCAGTGGGGCAACCATGATGTGGTCTGGATGGGTGCGGCCGCGGGCAGCCCCATCTGCATCGCCACCGTGCTGCGCACCAGTCTGGCCTATAACAATCTGGAGGCCCTGGAGGACGGCTACGGCATCAACCTGCGGCCGCTGGCTCTGTTTGCTGAGAGCGAATACCGGGACTGCGATATGCACCATTTCTACCCCCGCACCGACGAGGCCCGGGGACCCTATCACCGCAGCGAGCTGATCCGCACCGCCCGGATGCACAAGGCCATCGCCATCATCATGTTCAAGCTGGAATGCCAGGTCATCGACCGCAACCCGGATTTTGAACTGGAAGGGCGGGATTTCCTGCGGCGCATCGACTACCGGGAGGGCACCGTGGAGGTGGAGGGCAAGCGCTACCCCCTGCGGGATGACGATTTCCCAACCGTGAATCCGGCGGACCCTGCCCGCCTCACCCGCCAGGAGCAGGAGGTCATGGAGGCGCTGCAGCGCAGCTTCATGGAGAGCGAGCGGCTGCAGCGGCATGTGCGCTTTTTGTTCTCCAAGGGCGGCGTGTACCACATCGAAAACGGCAACCTGCTGTTCCACGGCGCGGTGCCTTTGACCGACAGCGGCAGCTTCGCGGTGGAGACATTCGAGCAGCATGGCTATGCGGGCCGGGCACTGATGGACTACTGTGACGAGCGGGCCCGGCGAGGATATTTTGCTCCCGAGGGCAGCGCCGAGCGCCAGAGCGGCGAGGACTTTTTGTGGTATCTGTGGTGCGGCAAGCTGTCGCCCCTATACGGCCGGGACAAGATGACCACCTTCGAGCGACTCTTTGTGGAAGACCCGGCCACCCATACCGAGACCAAGAACCCCTATTACCGGCATGTGAACGATTCCAAGATGGCCCGTGCCATTCTGGCGGAGTTCGGTTTGGATCAGACCCACAGCCATATCGTGAACGGCCATGTGCCGGTGCGCGCGGCCAAGGGCGAGACCCCGGTGAAGGGGGAAGGCCGGCTGATCGTGATCGACGGCGGCTTCTGCCGTGCCTACCACGAAAAGACGGGCATCGCGGGCTACACTCTGGTATACAACAGCCGGGGTATGTCCCTGCGGCAGCATCAGCCCTTCGAGAGCGCGGAAAAGGCCATCCGGGAAAATCTGGATATCGTCTCCACAGTGGATGTGTTCGAGACCTGTGAAAAGCGCACCCTGGTGGGGGATACCGACAACGGCCGCCGTCTTGCTGCTGACATTGAAGATCTGAAGCTGCTGGTGCAAGCCTACCAGATGGGCCTGGTCAAGGAAAAGACCTGAGGCAACACCGCACAATTCGCACCGAACGGTTCAGGCGGCGTATTGCGCCGAAATTTTCCGTGATATTTTCCCAAAATGCTCGCCAATCCACCAAGGATTGGCTGCGCTTTTCGGTTTATCTCACAAAAAATTTCCCGGCGCACTCCACCACCTGAAATTGTGTGGTATTGCCCCGACCGTTCCGGTCAGATAAAAAAAGAGGTGAGACCGATGGAATGGACTCCGGGCACGCCGCTGCCCTTTGAAACGGCGGAAAACTTCCGGGAGCTGGGCGGCTGGCCCGCGGCGGACGGCCGCCGGGTGAAGCGGGGCCTGTTCTGGCGAAGCGGAGCGCTGCGTCATATTGCGACCCCGGAGGACCGGGAGCGTTTTGAGAAGCTGGGCATTCGGGTGGTGTGCGACCTGCGCTCCGGTGTGGAGCGCGCACGGGAGCCGGACCCGGAATTTGCCGGGGTGCGCCGCCATGACATCGGCGCCATCCGGGATGCCCGGGGCGGGGAACTGCCCATCGACGCCAACGATTCGCTGCATCTGGATGCAGACGGACTGCGGGCTCTTTCGCGGGAGATGGAAGCCATCTATTCCGCGCTTCCCTTTGCCAATCCGGCCTACCGGGAAATGTTCCGGGAAATACTGGCCGGTGAGCTGCCGCTGCTGTTCCATTGCTCTGCGGGAAAGGACCGCACCGGTGTTGCTGCCGCGCTGATCCTGCTGGCGCTGGGCGCGAGCAGGGAAACGGTGATGGCGGATTTTCTTGCCACCAACGACTGTCGCCCCGGCGCGGTGCGGGAATGCCTGGAGGTGTACCAAGCTGAGCTGGAGCGGGAGCCGGAGCTGCGCCCCATACTGGAAACAGTCAGCGGGGTGCGGCCGGAAAGCCTGCAGGCGGTATTTGACGCCATTGATCGGCGCTATGTCTGCATGGAGTATTTTTTTGAAGCCGAATATGGCATGGGGCCTGAGCAGCTGCGGCTGCTGCGGGACCGGTGCCTGGAATAAGGCCGGGGATTCTCGGCCGCAAACAAGCAACCAATCACAAAAAGGAGAGTTGACACATTATGCCTACCCCTCACAACAAAGCCGAAATGGGCCAGATCGCAAAAACCGTTCTCATGCCCGGCGACCCCCTGCGCGCCAAATTCATTGCCGAGACCTTCCTGGAGAACCCGGTGCTGTTCAATGACGTGCGCGGCATGCTGGGCTTCACCGGCACCTACCAGGGCCGCCCTGTCAGCGTGATGGGCAGCGGTATGGGCATGCCCTCCATCGGCATCTACTCCTACGAGCTGTACACCCAGTACGGTGTGGAGAACATCATCCGCATCGGCTCTGCCGGCTCCTACACCGATAAGGCCAAGCTCTACGATGTGGTGCTGGCCACCGGTGCCTATTCCGAGAGCAGCTATGCCCGTACCCAGAATGGCTGCGAGGACGATACCCTGGCCCCCAGTGCCGAGCTGTGCGATGCCCTGCGCGCCAGCGCTGCCAAGCTGGGCATCCCCATGGTGGAGGGCGTGATCCATTCCAGCGACGTGTTCTACCGCCACGATGACCGCACCAACCCCACCTACTGGGAGCGCCTGCGGGACGAGAAGGGCTGCGTGGCCGTGGAGATGGAGAGTTTTGCTCTATTCCACAACGCCAATGTGCTGGGCAAGCGGGCTGCCTGTCTGCTGACCATTTCCGACAGCTTCGTGAGCAGCGAGGCTACCACTGCAGAGGAGCGCCAGCTCAGCTTCACCAACATGATGAAGATCGCGCTGGGCGCGGAGGTGTAAGCATGGAGAAGGCTGAACTGGCGCGTCTGGCCATTCAGGCGCGGGAGATGGCGTACACGCCCTATTCCCATTTCAATGTGGGCGCGGCCTTGCTGGCAAAGGATGGCCGGGTCTTCACCGGCTGCAACATCGAGAATGCCGCCTACACCCCCTCCAACTGCGCGGAGCGCACCGCTCTGTTCAAGGCAGTGAGTGAGGGCGCGCGGGAGTTCTCCATGCTGGCTGTGGTGGGCGCGCCCGCCGGCCAGCAGCTGCCCTTCCCGGTGACCGGCCCTTGCGGAGTCTGCCGCCAGGCGCTGAATGAGTTCTGCGAACTGGATATGCCCATCCTGCTGGTGACCGGGCCGGACAGCTGGACCGAGGTCACTCTGGGTGAGCTGCTGCCCTACAACTTCGGGCCCCGGGATCTGAACAAGTAAAAATCCTGCAAGCGGCGGAAATGGTGATAAAGTACGACTTATTTGGGTAATGTTAACAAATTGTAATGCTCTGTATTTATGAGAATTGGTTGAAATTTGTCATCCTGCCCGCTATAATAAAATAGCTAATGGGGAATCCCCCAAAAATCGCGGCTTTTTTACGGCGCGGTTTTCCACAACAGAACAAAGGAGATTGAATCATGAAAAAACTGATCTCGATCGTACTGGTAGCAGCTATGGCGCTGTCCATGGTGGCTTGCGGCGGCGCTTCTTCTGCTCCTGCTTCCACCGGCGCTTCCTCTGAGGCTGCTTCCACTGCTGCTTCCGGCGAGGCGACCTCCGGCAAGGAGATCTCCGTTGGTATGATCACCGACGTGGGCGGCGTAAACGACCGTTCCTTCAACCAGACCTCCTGGGAGGGCCTGCAGGCTCTGGCCGAGCAGAACCCCAACATCAGCGTAAGCTACCTGGAGTCCAAGACCGATGCTGACTACGGCGCCAACATCGAGACTTACCTGAGCGAGGGCACCGACCTGATCATCTGCGTGGGCTACATGCTGGCTGAGGCCACCAAGGCTGCTGCCGAGGCTAACCCCGATCAGCTGTTCGCCATCATCGATGATTCCTCCATTGATCTGCCCAACGTTGCCTGCCTGATGTTCTCTCAGGCTGAGGCTTCCTACCTGGTGGGCATCGTGGCCGGCCTGGCTACCGAGTCCAACACCGTTGGTTACGTTCAGGGCATGGTTTCCGATTCCATGAACCAGTTCGGCTGCGGCTTCATCGCCGGCGTTAAGTCTGTGAACCCCGAGGCTACCGTTCTGCAGTTCAATGCCAACAGCTTCGGCGACCCCACTGGCGGCAACACCGCTGCCACCGACATGATCACCAAGGGCGCTGACGTGGTCTTCCACGCTGCCGGAGCTACCGGCAACGGCGTGATCGAGGCCTGCAAGGCCAACGGCGTATACGCCATCGGCGTGGACACCGACCAGGCTCCTCTGGCTCCCGAAACCGTGATCACCTCTGCTATGAAGCGCGTTGACATCGCTGCTCAGGACATCTCTCTGGCAGTTGCCAACGGCACCTTCACTCCCGGCGTGCACCTGTACAGCCTGGAGAACGGCGGTGTTGACCTGTCTCCCACCCGCGATCTGCTGACCGAAGAGATGCTGACCGCTGTTGAGGATGCCAAGGCCAAGATCATTGCCGGCGAAGTGACCGTTCCCTCCACTCCCGACGAGCTGGGCGACGGCCTGTTCACCCTGAAGTAAGCGCATTTCTGGCTTGCAAGAGCCGCGCACCCTTGTGGTGCGCGGCTCTTTTTTTGGGGAAGTGACAGGCTGCCATTTTGCATTGCAAAAGGTGTAAAGTACTACTTTCGGTTTTTTGACCAAAAGGGCAAATGAATTTCAGTCTGTTTGGTAGGAAACACGTGATCCGTGTTGAAATAAGGCGGTCTTTTTGGTACAATAATACTGAAAAATAGTTGGCTTTTTGCCGACTCTGGATAGCTATAAAGCTGAAATCAAGGGAGGGTATGTTTATATTATGAGAAGCATTTCAATGGAGACTGTGGAGGCAAAGCGCGCTGAGATTCTGGCCACTTTGAAGGACAAAACGGCTACGCATGAGCAGAAGGTCACTTATCTGGCCCGTCATGCGGAAAATTTCCTGACCGTGCTGGACGAGCCGAAAGAGCTGGAGGAGCTGATGTATTGCGCCCAGGAGGACCGCTGCATCTGCAATCTGTTTGAGGGCGATGCGCCCTACCGGCCCCGCTACATCTGCCCGGACTACCCCAAATTCATGAAGGAGGGCAGTGCGTTCCTGCAGCTGGACCCCCCGAAGGATCTGTTTGAGGCCCTGAACAGCCTGCAGATCCTGTATCACAATGTGCCCAGCATCACCAACTATCCCGTTTACATCGGTGATCTGGACCTGCTGCTGGAGCCCTTCGTGCAGGATCTGGACGACGAGACCGTGAAGAAGGCGCTGCGCCTGTTCCTCACCAGTGTGGACCGCACTATCCTGGACTCCTTCTGCCATGCCAACATCGGCCCCACCATGACCCGCGCGGGCATGCTGCTGATGGAGGTTGAGGCTGAGCTGCAGAACGCCGTGCCCAACCTGACCATGCGTGTGAGCAAGGACACTCCGGATGAGTTTGTGATGGCGGGCATCGAGTGTGCGCTGCGCTGCGCAAAGCCCAGTTTTGCCAACGACCGTATGTTCCGCAGCGAATTGGGCGATGATTACTGCATCGCCAGCTGCTACAATGGCCTGTACAAGGGCGGCGGATCTTACACCCTGTGCCGCCTGCTGCTGGCCGGTATCGCCAAGCGCAGCAAGAACATTCAGGACTTCAAGGAGAACCAGCTGCCCTACGTGATGGATGTGATGGCCCGCTACATGGATGCCCGGGTTCGCTTCCTGGTGGAGGAGAGCGGCTTCTTCGAGAGCAACTTCCTGGTGGAGGAAGGCCTGCTCCATCGCGAGCGCTTCAGCGCCATGTTCGGTCTGGTGGGCATGGCCGAGTGTGTGAACGACCTGCTGGCCAAAGAGGGCATCGAGGGCCGCTTCGGCCACAGCGAGGCTGCGGACAAGCTGGGCGTGGAGATCATGGAGCAGATCAATGCCTTCTGCAACGCTCATCCCGCACCCTACTGCGAGGCCACCGGCGGCCATTACCTGCTGCATGCTCAGGTTGGTATGGACTACGACAAGAACAGCACTCCCGGCACCCGTATCCCCGTTGGTGAGGAGCCGGCCGAGCTGATCGACCATCTGAAGAACATCAACCTGTTCCACAAATACTTCATCTCCGGCGCCGGCGACATCTTCCCGGTGGATCTGACCGTTCACAAGAACCACAAGTTCCTGCTGGATGTGATCCGCGGCTCCTTCGATCTGGATATCCGCTACCTGAGCTTCTACGGCAGCGACAGCGATGTGATTCGCGTGACCGGCTATCTGGCCAAGCGCTCCGAGATCGAGAAGCTGGCCGAGGGCCACAACGTGCTGCTGAACACCACCGGCCTGGCCCTTGGCGCCACCCGCAACTGCCACGCTCAGGATCGTCGGGTGCGCTGATATGAAGGCGCTGGTAAATAAGATCATCCCGTTCAGTTCGGTGGACGGGCCGGGCAACCGCACCGCGATCTTTTTGCAGGGCTGCAACTTCAACTGCCTTTACTGCCATAACCCCGAGACTATCAATCAGTGTGTGAACTGCGGTCAGTGCGTAACGGTGTGCCCGGTGGGCGCGCTTTCCATGCAGGAGGGCAAGGTCTGCTACGATCACACCAAATGTGTGTTCTGTGATGACTGCTTCAAGCAGTGCCCCAACAGCTCGTCGCCCCGTGTTCGCTCCCTGACTCCGGAAGAGGTCATGGTGGAGGTTCGCAAGAATGTACCGTTTATTCGGGGCATCACCGTTTCCGGCGGAGAATGCACCCGCTGGCGGGATTTTCTGGTGGAGCTGCTGAGCATTGCCAAGGCCGAGGGGCTGTCCACCCTGCTGGACAGCAACGGCAGCTATGACTTTTCCGCGGACCCGGAGCTGCTGGCTGTGACGGATGGAGTGATGCTGGACATCAAGGCATGGACCAGCGAGGACCACAAGGCCGTCACCGGGGTGGACAACACCCAGGTGCGGGCGAATCTGGAGTTTCTGGCCCAGGCGGGCAAGCTGGAGGAGCTGCGTACCGTAGTGGTGCCCGGCTTGTTTGACGCCGAGACCGCTGTGCGGGAGGCGTCGGCGGTGGCTGCCCCCTGGCAGGACAAACACCCCATGCGTTATAAAATCATCTGTTACCGTCCCATGGGCGTGCGGGAAAGCGAGAAGGAGCGCCTGCAGCAGCCCACGGCGGAATACCTGCAGCAGCTGGCCGATCTGGCCCGCGGCCAGGGCATCCGCGATGTGGTGATCACCTGATCGCCGCGATTATCCTGGAAAACAGGGCAGGGCATGCACCCTTCCCGGAACCGATGGGCGCCGCTTGTGAACCGGGCGGCATCTGTCGGATATGAGACCGCTTTGCACTCCGCACGCAGGCCGATGACGCGGGCGGAGCGCAAGGTGAAAAGGAGGCTTATTTTTGCACAATCCAAACCTGGACCTGAACACCGTCGTGGTGGACATGCGGAACATCACCAAAAAATTCGGTGATTTTACCGCCAACGACGGCATCCAACTCACCGTGCACAAGGGTGAGATCCACGC
The DNA here is from genome assembly GCF_017889395.1 of Allofournierella sp. NCBI lineage: Bacteria > Bacillati > Bacillota > Clostridia > Eubacteriales > Oscillospiraceae > Allofournierella > Allofournierella sp. Next base: position 71,817 of record NZ_JAGHKE010000003.1, read on the forward strand.
CATCCTGGGCGAGAACGGCGCCGGTAAGAGCACGCTGATGAATCAGCTGTACGGCATGTATCCGCCCACCTCGGGTGAAATTTATATCAAGGGGCAGAAAATCCACATGGACAGCCCCAAAAAGGCCATCAGCGCCGGCATCGGCATGGTTCACCAGCACTTCATGCTGGTGCAGCCTTTCACCGTTACGCAGAACATCGTATTGGGCATGGAGCCTCAGAAGGGCATCATGCTGGATATGGCGACCGCCCGCAAGAATGTGGAAGCCATTTCCAAGAAATACGGCCTGGCGGTGGACCCCGACGCGAAGATCGAGGATATTTCCGTTGGCATGCAGCAGCGCGTGGAGATCCTGAAGGCGCTGTATCGCGGCGCGGAGATCCTGATTCTGGACGAGCCCACCGCTTCGCTGACCCCCCAGGAGATCAGCGAGCTGATCGACATTATGCACAGCCTCACGGCGGACGGCAAGAGCATCATCCTCATCACCCACAAGCTGAAGGAAATCAAGGCCTCGGCCGATTTCTGCACCATCATCCGCATGGGTAAGTACATCAATACCGTGGAAGTGGACAAGGTGAGCGAGGACGACCTGGCCAGCATGATGGTGGGCCGCAACGTGAACTTCAAGGTGGACAAGCAGGAGCAGGAGCCCGGCGATGTGGTTCTGGATGTGAAGGACCTGCACGCGGTGGATTACCGTGGCGTGGAGATCCTGCGCGGCCTGAACCTGCAGGTGCGCAAGGGCCAGATCCTGGGCCTTGCGGGCATCGACGGCAACGGCCAGACCGAGCTGGTGGAATGCATCACCGGTCTGCGTAAGGCCACCAAGGGCTCCATCACTGTGAACGGCACCGACATCTTCAACAAACCGCCCCGCTACGGCTTCGAGCATGGCGTATCCAGCATTCCTGCGGACCGGCAGAAGCATGGTCTGGTGCTGGAGTTCAGTGTGGCTGACAACATGGTTCTGCAGAACTTTGCGGAGGACAAATACTCCAGCCACGGCATTCGTAAGATGGATGCGGTGAACAGCTTTACCCAGGAGGCCATTGAAAAGTTTGACATTCGCCCCCGCGACTGTCTGAACAAGCCTGCCGGCACTCTGTCCGGCGGTAACCAGCAGAAGGTCATCATCGCCCGCGAGGTCACCAACAACAAGGACCTGCTGATCGCGGTGAACCCCACCCGCGGTCTGGACGTGGGCGCCATTGAGTATGTGCACAAATACATCGTGGAGCAGCGCAACAAGGGCAAGGCCGTGCTGCTGGTATCCTTTGAGCTGGATGAGATCATCAGCCTTTCAGACGAGATCGACGTGATCTTTGACGGGCGGATCAACGGCAGTCTGCCCGGCAAAGATGCGGACGAAAATACCCTTGGCCTGTGGATGGCAGGAGGTAAGGCGGATGAATAAACTGGAAAAATTCCTGAACAGCAAGTTCCTGGTGACTTTGTTCTCGATCTTGCTGGGCTTTGTGGTGGGCGCACTGTTCCTGCTGCCCATGGGCATCAGCCCTGTTGAGGCCTATGCCAAGCTGTTTGACGGCGTGTTCGGCAGCGTGCGCAACATGGCCTACAGCGTTGTATATGCCACCCCGCTGATCTTCACCGGTCTGGCGGTGGCGTTCTCGTTCCGCACCGGCGTGTTCAACATCGGTGCCGAAGGTCAGTTCGTCATGGGCTCCATGGCGGCCTGTGTGGTGGGCATTCTGGTGCCCGCACCGGCGATCATTCTGGTTCCCCTGTGCTTTATCGCGGCACTGGCTGTGGGCGCGGTCTGGGGCCTGATCGTGGCGTTCCTGAAGGTCAAGTGGGGCATCAATGAGGTGCTCAGCATGATCATGTTCAACTGGATCGCCTTCTATCTGTCCAACTACATTGCGGATCTGCCCATGATCCACAACGAGGGCAATGCCGAGGCAACCAAGAATGTGCAGGATGCGGCCCGCATTCTGTTCCCTCAGGCCTGGCTGGACGCTCTGTGCCCTGCTTCCAACTGGGGTATCCTGCTGGCTGTGCTGGCTGTGATTCTGGTTTATGTGATCATCGAAAAGACCACCCTGGGCTATCAGCTGAAGGCGGTGGGCTTCAACCGCTCGGCTGCGGAATATGGCGGCATCAGCGTGAATAAATCCATTTACATCGCCATGGCCATTTCCGGCGCGCTGGCCGGCATGGGCGGCGCGATCCAGCTGCTGGGCATGGGCAGCCGTATCAGCATTTTCACCGCTCAGGAAAGCTTCGGCTTCCAGGGCATCAGTGTGGCGCTGATCGGCGCTTCCAATCCCATTGGCGTGTTCTTTGCCGGCCTGTTCTACGGTGCGCTGAAGTATGGCGGCTCCAAGCTGAACCTGATCGGTGCCCCGTCTGAGGTGATCAACATCATCATGGGTACGGTCGTGTTCTTCATCGCCATCTCCCATGTGTTCCGCTTTGTGAAAAAACGCAAGAACAACAAGAAGGGGGAGGCCTGAGCAATGGATCTGATCGTAAACAACCTTGGCATTATCATTTACGCCACCCTGCTGTTCACCCCTCCGCTGCTGTTCGCGGCTATGGGCTCCTGCTTCTCTGAGCTGAGCGGCGTGGTGAACATCGGTATCGAGGGCATGATGACCATCGGTGCCTTTGTGGGCGCGGCCACCGGCCATTACACCGGCAATCCCTGGCTGTCCTTTATCTGCGGCGGCCTGGCGGGTATGCTGTTCGGCGCGCTGCATGCGCTGGCCACTGTGAAGCTGAACGCAGACCAGACCATTTCCGGTACTGCCATCAACTTCCTGGCTCCCGGTGTGGCGGTGCTGATGGCGAAAGCGCTGTTCAATTCTTCCGATACGGCGCCTCTGGACTCCACCAGCAAGATTCCCACCCTGTTTGCCGATGCCTTCACCGGCGGCGGCGTGTGGAACAACTTTATGAAGAATGTGTTCTCCACCTATGCCACCACCTATCTGGTGTTCATCGTGCTGGTCATCGTGTGGTTTGTGTTCTACAAGACCCGCTACGGTCTGCGCCTGCGTGCCTGTGGCGAGCATCCCGAGACCTGTGATACTCTGGGCATCAACGTGATCCGCATGCGCTTCTCCGCTGTTTGCATCTCTGGCTTCCTGGCCGGTCTGGGCGGCGCCTGTGTGACCATGGCCACCATGAACCAGTTCCGTCCCACCTCCATCGTGGGCCAGGGCTTCATTGCCATCGCTGCCGTTATCTTCGGTAAGTTCCGTCCTCAGGGTGCTATGATTGCCTGCCTGCTGTTTGGCATGTGCTCCGGCATCCGCGTGGTCGTGGGCAGCAACGCGATGGTATCCGCTCAGCTGATTTCCATGATTCCCTATGTGGTCACCGTGGTTGTGCTGATTCTGTTCGTGGGTAAGGCTCATGTGCCTTCTGCCAACGGCAAGCCCTACGTGAAAGCAAAATAACAAGGAGGCTGCGGCCCTATGCGTATGTTTGATATTATCGCGAAAAAGCGCGATGGCGGCGTGTTGAGCCGCGAAGAGCTGGAATTTGCGGTGATGGGGTTCGTAAACGGCCAGGTGCCGGATTACCAGATGAGCGCCCTGCTCATGGCCATCTATCTGCGAGGCATGACCGAAAAGGAGACTGCTCAGCTCACCGATGTGATGGCTCATTCCGGCGACATGGTGGATCTTTCCGCTATCTCCGGCATCAAGGCCGATAAACACTCCACCGGCGGTGTGGGCGATAAGACCACCCTGGTCATCGCGCCCATCGTGGCTGCCTGCGGGGTGAAGATCGCCAAGATGAGCGGCCGTGGACTGGGCCACACCGGCGGCACGGTGGATAAGATGGAAGCCGTGCCCGGAACCCAGACCGCCGTGGGTCGGGAGCGCTTTTTCGCCCAGGTGAATGAGATCGGCATCAGCGTGATCGGTCAGAGCGGTAACCTGGCCCCGGCGGACAAAAAGATGTACGCCCTGCGGGATGTGACCGCCACCATCGGCTGTGTACCGCTGATTGCCTCCTCCATTATGAGCAAGAAGCTGGCCGCCGGGTCTGACTGCATCCTGCTGGATGTGAAAACCGGCAACGGTGCCTTTATGAAGACACTGGACGATTCCATCGAGCTGGCAAAGGCCATGGTGAGCATCGGTCAGCACAACGGCCGCAAGGTGGCTGCTCTCATCACCGATATGGATACCCCGCTGGGCCACAACATCGGCAACAGCCTGGAGGTCATCGAGTCGGTGGAGGTGCTCAAGGGCCACGGTCCGGCAGACCTGACCGAGGTGTGCTACCAGCTGGCTGCCAACATGCTGTATCTGGCGGGCAAGGGCTCGCTGGAGGACTGCCGCCGCATGGCGGAAGAGGCTGTTGCCAGCGGCGCGGCCTACGAGAAGCTCAAGCAGATGTTTGCTGCCCAGGGCGGCGATGTGTCGGTGCTGGACGACCCGGACAAGTTCCAGAAGGCGAAGTTCAGCCGGCCGCTGCTGGCAGCTGAGAGCGGCTATCTGGTACGGATGAACACCGAAATGGTGGGCAACGCCAGCGTCGGCCTGGGCGCGGGCCGCATCACCAAAGAGGATGTCATCGACTTTGCGGCAGGCATTGTGCTGCACAAAAAGACCGGTGACAAGGTGGAGGCGGGCGAATGCCTGGCCACCCTGTATGCGGATCAGGAAGAAAAGTTTGATGCAGCGGAAGAGATGTTCCGCGCAGCCCTCACCTTCGGTCCCGAGCCGGAGCCGGTGCCCGCACTGGTTATGGCCCGTGTGACTGAGGAAGGCGTGGAGCGGTTCTAAGCCTTATACGAAACGTAATAAAAAGACCCGGTTTTCCACCGGGTCTTTTTATTATCGCAAAAATGACTGTAAGCCGGTCAGACATGGGGGAGTTTGGAAGCATCAGCAAACTGTGCCCCAAAAGAACAGTAGAGAGTTGTTCTTTATGCGTGCGGGCAGAAAAAGCGCGTATTCTATAAACTAATAGAAATATATGAATTGAAATCAACAAAATGGAATTAAAAAACCGCCCGATATCATCAGCGTGACTGACGATATCGGGCGGTTTTGTTCTGTTTGCTTTTGGGGAGATCGGGGCAGGGGAGCCGGAATTACTTCAGCAGCTCACACACAGCCTGCGCATAGGCCACGGGGTCCTCGATGGGCATACCCTCGATGAGCAGGGCCTGATTGTACAGGATGTTCGCGTACTTGCCCAGCTTTTCGGTTTCGCCGTTTGCCTGCAGGGTCTTCAGAGTTTCGAACACAGGATGAGAAGCGTTCAGCTCCAGCACCTTCTCGCTCTTGGGAGCGGGCATGTCGCCGCTGTTGGGCATGGAGCTCAGAACCTTCTCCATCTCCAGGCTCAGGGGGCCTTCGCTGGCGATGCAGACCGGGTGGCTCTTCAGACGGGTGGACAGGCGCACCGCAGTGACCTTGCCGTCCAGTGAGGTCTTCATGGCCTCGAACAGGTCTTTGTTGGCCTCGCTGGCCTCCTCGGCGGCCTTCTTCTCCTCTTCGGATTCCAGCCCCAGATCGCCGCTGGAAATGTTCTTGAACTCCTTCTCCTTGTCTTTCTCGCCGTAGTGACGCAGCATCTGCAGGCAGAATTCATCCACATCCTCGGTGAGCAGCAGAAGGTCATAGCCCTTGTCCAGCACCAGCTCAGCGGCGGGCAGCTTGGCCAGACGCTCGGTGGAATCGCCGGCAGCGTAGTAGATGTACTTCTGCTCCTCAGGCATCTTGTCCACATATTCCTGCAGGCTGATCAGCTTGTTTTCCTTGGCGCTGTGGAAGAGAAGCAGATCCTTCAGCAGGTCGCTGTTGGCGCCGTAGCCCTCGTAGCAGCCAAACTTCAGCTGACGGCCGAAGCTTTTGAAGAACTCGTCGTACTTCTCACGGTCGTTGTTCTTCATGGCGTTCAGCTCGTTCTTGATCTTCTTTTCCAGGCTGTTGCGGATCAGCTTGAGCTGGCCGTCTTTCTGCAGCATCTCACGGCTGATGTTCAGGCTCAGGTCCTGGCTGTCCACAATGCCTTTCACGAAGCTGAAGTGGTCGGGCAGCAGGTCGGCGCATTTGTCCATGATCAGCACGCCGGAGGCGTACAGCTGCAGACCCTTCTCGTAGTCTCGGCTGTAGTAGTTGAAGGGAGCATGGCCGGGGATGAAGAGCAGAGCGTTATAGGTGGCAGTGCCTTCGGTGCGGCTCACGATCACCCGGGCGGGATCTGTGAAGTCGTAGAACTTATCCTTGTAGAACTGGTTGTACTCCTCGTCGGTCACGTCGCTCTTGCTGCGCTTCCACAGGGGAACCATGCTGTTCAGGGTCTCCAGTTCAGTGTAGGTCTCGTATTCGGTCTTGTAATCCTCACCGGCATCGGCGGGGCGCTCCTTGGCGCGGGTCTTCTCCCGCTCCATGCGGATGGGGTAGCGCACATAGTCGCTGTACTTCTTCACGATGTGCACCAGGTTGTATTCGTCCAGGAACTCGTCGTAGTTCTCGTTCTCGGCATTCTCCTTGATCACCATGATGATCTTGGTGCCCACGTCTTCCTTGTCGGCCTCGGTGATGGTGTAGCCCTCAGCACCGGTGCTCTCCCACTGCCAGGCGGTGTCGCTGCCGAAGGCGCGGCTGATCACGGTGACCCGGCTGGCCACCATGAAGGCGGAATAGAAGCCCACGCCGAACTGACCGATAATGTCGATGTCCTCGGCTTTGTTGTCCTTCTTGAAGTCCAGGCTGCCGCTGCGGGCGATGGTGCCCAGGTTTTCCTCCAGCTCTTCCTTGGTCATGCCGATGCCGTTATCGGTCAGGGTCAGGGTGCGGTTTGCCTTGTCCAGCTCCAGCAGGATCTGATAATCCTCTTTTTTGGTGGTAACGGCGTGGTCGGTCAGGCTCTTGAAATAGAGCTTGTCGATGGCGTCGCTGGCGTTGGAGATCAATTCGCGCAGGAAGATCTCCTTGTTGGAGTAGATGGAATGGATCATCATATCCAGCAGCTTTTTGCTTTCGGCCTTAAATTCTTTCACAGCCATGATTGAACGCTCCCTTTTATGAAAAGTTATTGTAAAACAAAAAAGATTAGCACTCGTTATGATTGAGTGCTAATCTAATATACACCTTTTTGAAGAAAACTGCAAGAGGGTTCACAAAAAGTTTAAAACTCCTTGCGGCTGTAGATGCGGGTGGCAAGGGCCCAACAAATCAGGTATACCGCGACGCAGCCCACCGGCATCACCACAGCCCAGCCCCAGACGGCCAGATCCCCCAGAAACAGCGTTTGCAGCAGGGGAGGCAGTGTCATATCCTGCAGCAGATCCAGTTTGCCCAGTACCATCACGCAGCCGAACAGCGCCGCCGCAACCAGCAGCACTGCGGTGCGGGCCTTTTCCACGCCGTATTTGTAGGAAAGCACCAGCGAAATGCCGAAGTAGGCAAGGCAGACAAAGGAAACCGCAAGCAGGCTAAGCAGGTTTTCCATCAAAGGTTCGCCCTTCAGCAAAGCCAGCAGACCGCACAGCAGTGTGCCGATGGCAAAGCTGATGAGCAGCGCAAGGGTGATGAGGATGAACTTGGCACCCACGAGCTGCCGCTTGCTTACCGGCAGGCTGGCGGCGTACAGGTCCCATTTGGAATAGTTGTCGATGGTCAAACCGCTCAGAATGTAGAAGCCGGAGATCCAGGCGAAGAAAAACACCATGAAAGTGAAGTCCATCGCCAGAGCCATAGCGCTGTAAAGCACCAGGACCAGGGCAAGGTTTTTGTGGTACGCATGCCAGAGAATGAAGAAGTCTTTTTTCAGCAGGCCGATCATTGTGCATCCCTCCCGGTATAAAACTGCATGATGTCCTCGATGCTGGCTCGGTCGATCACCGCATCCGGCAGAGCCCGGCGGGCGGCGGCCGCGTCGCTGACCAGCGTCTCACAGGTGAAGTCCGTCTTGCGGGTGGCCACCTTGATCCGGCTGTCCAGCGCCTCCAGCTGCTCCGGGCTGCAGCGCAGAATGCCGTATTTTTCCAGCAGCTCGTCCCGGTCCATCTGGAACAGCAGCCGCCCCTTGTGCAGATAGGCGATGGAATCCGCCACCTTTTCCAGATCGCTGGTGATGTGG
>NZ_JAGHKE010000108.1:0-6671 GCF_017889395.1 Allofournierella sp.
GGCGGGCAGTGGATGTAGGTGGGAACCTCCCAGCCGAAGGCCTGGTACAGCAGGTTGTACTTGGGCGCGCTGGACAGATACTCCGAGCCACGGATCACGTGGGTGATGCCCATCAGGTGGTCGTCCACCACGTTGGCGAAGTTGTAGGTGGGCATGCCGTCGGTCTTGATGAGGATCTGGTCCTCCAGCTCGGCGTTGTTCACCTCGATGTGACCGTAGACCACGTCGTCAAAGCTGGTCACGCCCTCCTTGGGCATCTTCTGGCGGATGACGTAGGGCACGCCCGCGGCCAGCTTCTCGTCGATCTCGGCCTGGCTCAGGTTGCGGCAGTGGCCGTCGTAATGACCCACCACGGCACCGCCGGCCTTCTGCTCCTCGCGCATCTTCTCCAGACGCTCGGGGGTGCAGAAGCAGTAGTAGGCCTGACCGGCCTTCACCAGCTGCTCGGCATATTCCTTGAACATGCCCATGCGCTCGCTCTGCACATAGGGACCCACCGGGCCGCCCACGTCGGGACCTTCGTCCCACAGCAGGCCGGTCTGGCGCAGGGTGTTGTAGATGATGTCCACCGCGCCTTCCACGTAGCGTTCCTGATCGGTGTCTTCAATGCGCAGGATGAAGGTGCCATCCTTGCTTTTTGCCTTCAGGTAGGCATACAGAGCGGTGCGCAGGTTGCCCACGTGCATGTAGCCGGTGGGGCTGGGCGCAAAACGGGTGCGTACGGTATTGTTCGCCATGATCGTTTCTACTCCTTTTATCCTCACGCGCCCGGGCGGCAGGCAGCGCGGACCGGGCGGTTTGTTTCTCTTGTTTATTGTAAGGTGCGCACATCGGCTTGTCAACCTGGCCGCAAAACTTCTTCGCTTTACAAGCCCTTGCCCCTTTTATTATAATAGGAAAAGACCCAATGGCATTTTCCATGCAAAAGGAGCGTTTCCATGAACTTTCTTTCTCTGTCCTTCGCCGGATTCGGCGCGCTGGTGTTTGCCGGCTGGTGGGCCCTGCCTGCCAAAGCCCGGCCCTGGCTGCTGGCGGTGGCAAACCTTGTCTTTGCCGGGCTGTTCGGGACCAAGGCAGTGATCTGCCTGGTGCTCATCTGCCTGGCCGGCTACCTGTGCGGCCTGTGGACCCAAAAAGGAGGCGGCCGGGCGGCCATGTGGCTGGGCATTCTGCTGAGCCTTGCCCCTCTGGCGGCCTACAAATACCTGCCGCTGGCCTCCCCCGCCCTGTTTGAGGGGCTGGTGGCCCCGGTGGGACTGAGCTTTTATGTATTCAAGACCATCAGCTATCTGGCGGATGTGGCCAAGGGCCGCATCCAGGCCGAGAAGTGCCCGCTGTGCTACTTCAATTACGTGGGCTTTTTCCCCCAGCTGGCCAGCGGCCCCATCCAGCGGGCGGGCAGCCTACTGCCGCAGCTGAAGGCCCCCGCAATGACCTTTGACCGGGCGCTGGCCTACACCGGCTGCGTGCGCTTTTGCTGGGGCATGTTTCTGAAAAAATGCCTGGCGGACCAGCTGGCCGGCTACCAGGGCGCGCTTTCCCAGCCGGAATACTACTACAGCCTGGGCATCGTCTGGTCGCTGCTGGCCTACACCCTGTATCTGTACTTCGACTTTGCCAGCTACTCCCAGATGTCCATCGGCGTGGCCAACCTGCTGGGCCTGCAGGTGGAGGAAAACTTCCTCAGCCCCTATTTCTCCCGCAGCATTGGTGAGTTCTGGCGGCGCTGGCATGTGAGCCTTTCCAGCTTCCTGCGGGACTACATCTACATCCCCCTGGGCGGCAGCCGCAACGGTGTGCCGGTGCTGGTTCTGGCCACCATGGTCACCTTCGTGCTTTCCGGCGCATGGCATGGCGCTACGGCCGGTTTTCTGGTCTGGGGCGCGCTGCACGGCATTTATCTGCTGATCGGCCGGGCCACCAAAAAAGCCCGCGCCCGCTTCTGGGGCGCGCTGCATCAGGGCGAAAACAGCCCGCTGCGTTCGGTGGTGGGTTGCCTGTTCACCTTCCTTCTGGTGAGCATCGGCTGGTTCTTCTTTACCACCGGCACCCTGCATCAGGCCCAGATCGTGCTCCGTTCTCTGTTCCAGCCCATCCCCTTCAGCCTGCAATACCTGAAGGAGAGCTTCACCCAGCTGGGTTACACCACCACCGGCATGGTTCAGCTGGGGCTGTTCGCCCTGCTGGCCGCCGGGATCGACTGGGCTTCCCGCAAGGAGGGCTTCGGGGCCTGGGCGGCGCGGCAGAAGCCGGTGCTGCTGGTGCTGCTTTGTTATCTGTGCGTGTTTGCCAGCCTGTTCTTCGGCGCGGCGGGCACCCTGCAGAATGTTTATTTCGCATTTTAAGGAGGACAGGCCGTTATGAAACGATTTTTGGCAGTTGTGGCGCTGTTCCTCGCGCCGGTGATCCTAGTGTGCGGCGTGTTCGCTCTGGCGGTATACACCAGCGGCGAATGGTGCACCGAGGAGGAGGTTGCCCAGATGGTGCTGGACGGCGAGCCCGCCTTCCTGGGCCTTGCCTACCGGGACAACACCCGTTACTACAAGCATCTGGTGGCCAGCGGCAAGGCCGCGGATCTGCTGGTGCTGGGCACCAGCCGCAGCATGCAGTTCCACAGCGAATTCTTCACCACCGACAGCTTCTACAACGCGGGCGGCGGCAGCGGCTACATCAACGAGTTCCAGTATTTTCTGGAAAACCTGCCTGAGGAGAGCCTGCCCGACACCCTGATCATGGTGATGGATCAGTACTTCTTCAATCAGGCCTGGGTGGGCACCGGCGGTATGCCGGATGGCTTCGACTACGGGCACTATGAATTTAACGCCAAGACCGCCCTGTCCGAGGCCATGCGGGGCTGGGCCGAGGGCAAATACTCTCTGCTGGATGTGTTCACTCCCCACCCGAATGTGTACGGCATGGCGGCGGTGGGCCGGGGCAGCGGCTTCAATCCGGACGGCAGCTACTGCTACGGCCGGCTGCTGGATCACCCGGAGGAGGGCACCGACGTGGGCTTCCACGATACCTTCGACCGCATTGTGAAGGGCACCAACCGCTTTGAGTACGCCGAGTACGTGTATCCCACCAGCACCGAGGTGGTCCAGCGGCTGCTGGCCTGGTGCAACGACCGGGGCATTCAGGTGGTGCTCATCATCCCGCCCTACGCCCCCAGTGTTTACGAGCGGATGGCCGAGAGCGGCAACTACGGCTACTTTGACTGGATTCCCAAAATCCTCACCGAGCTGTGCGCGCCCTACGGCTACGAGGTCTACGACTTCAGCTACATGCCGGACACCAGTGACGACGAGTACATCGACGGCTACCACGGCGGCGACCGGGTCTATGCCCGGCTTACCCGGCAGCTGGCCGACCAGAGCACCATTCTGGAGGGCCTGATCGACACCGATTATCTGGACGCCGCCCTGGCCGACAGCGGCAATCCCCTGCGGCTGGCGCAGTAAGGCTTGACAGCGCACAGCCAGCGGCTATAATACAAGTATCAGTTACGGGCGTTTTGCGGCGCCTAAAAAGAAATGAGGCAGAAACAATGAGCGAAGAAATGCAGCGCAAGAAGCGCATCCTGTCCGGCATCCAGCCCACCGGTACCTTTACCCTGGGCAACTATGTGGGCGCGGTGCGCAACTGGGGCGCTTTACAGGAAGAATACGACTGCCTGTACATGGTGGCGAACCTGCATGCCATCACCGTGCGGCAGGACCCCGCGGCCCTGCGCCGTCAGACCCGGGAGGCCGCGGCCATGCTGCTGGCCACCGGCATCGATCCTCAGAAGAGCGTGCTGTTCGTGCAGAGCCATGTGCGCGCCCACGCCGAGCTTTCCTGGATTCTGGCCTGCAATACCCAGTTCGGTGAGCTGGGCCGCATGACCCAGTTCAAGGACAAGAGCGCCAAGCACGCCGATAACGTGAACGCCGGCCTGTTTACCTACCCGGTGCTGATGGCGGCGGACATTCTGGTGTACAACGCGGACCTGGTGCCCGTGGGCGTGGACCAGAAGCAGCACCTGGAGCTGGCCCGCAATGTGGCCCAGCGCTTCAACAACCAGTACAGCCCCACCTTCACCCTGCCCGAGCCCTACATCGCCAAGACCGGCGCCAAGATCATGAGCCTGCAAGAGCCGGAAAAGAAGATGAGCAAGTCCGACACCAACGCCAACAGCTTCATCCTGATGACCGACGACGCAGACACCATCCTGCGCAAGTTCAAGCGCGCCGTGACCGACAGCGAGGGCACCGTGCGCGCCGGTGAGGACAAGCCCGGCGTGACCAACCTGATGAGCATCTACAGCGTGCTCACCGGCAAAGACTTCGCCGCCATCGAGAAGGAGTTCGAGGGCCAGGGCTACGGCGTGTTCAAGGAGGCCGTGGCCGGCAGCGTGATCGACGCCTTCCGCCCCATCCAGGAGGAATATGCCCGCATCCTGGCCGACAAGCAGTACCTGGACGGCGTGCTCGCCGAGGGCGCCGAAAAAGCCAGCCGCATGGCCGACCGTATGGTCAGCAAGGTCTACAAAAAAGTGGGCATGCTGCAGCTGTAACCCCTGTATCTTCAAGCAGCCCGTCCGGGCGCGCCGTTTGGCCTCCGGACGGGCCGCTTTTTTCCTTTCGGAGCAGGCTTCGACCCCGAAAAAAGCATTTTCCAATTATTTACCATATATTGACAATTTTTCCATGGTGGTTTATAATGAAGCAAACGGGCGAGTATTCCCTGTTCGCCTGTTTCCCATGACCGACTTTTCCCAAAACCCAAAATCCCAAATCAAAGGAGAGATCGTATTATGAAATCCACAGGTATGGTCCGCAAGATCGACAACCTGGGCCGCATCGTGCTGCCCATTGAGCTGCGCCGAGTGCTGGAGATCGACCAGGACTCCTCCCTGCAGATCTTCGTGGAGGGTGACGAAATCATTCTGAAGAAGTATCAGCCCGCCTGCGTGTTCTGCGGCGAGGCCAAGGGCGTGATGCAGTTTCACGGCCGCAACATCTGCGCCGAGTGCCGCAAGGCCATCGGCCAGCTGTAAGCTGACTGACAAATAAAAAAGACCGGAAGCCTCACAGGGCTCCGGTCTTTTGCTTTTGTGGTTATTTCTGCTTGTCGATGCGCTTTTCGCTGTTTTTGATCAGCATCATCAGACTGCCGGAATACAGGCGGTAATCCTGCTCCAGGCTCTGGCTGGTCATGGCAAAGCAGCTGGTGTCCTTCATGGGGGCGCTGCTGCCCACCTCTTCCCCGGCCAGGATGGCGGCCACGTTGGCCTCAGCGGTATCCATGGCGGCGGAGGAATAGCCGTTCCAGCGGCCGTTGCTCACGCTGAACAGGCTGCTGGCATTCTTGGCGTTGGAGGAATAGAGCAGGCGGAACATCTTGTACACCGCCACGCTCAGATAGCCGCTCACCTCGCTGATCAGGTCGCTGTTCTGGCTGGCGCCCAGCTTATCGTACAGAATGTTCAGGCTGTTGGAGATCAGCTTCTTGTTCATGGTGGGCAGGGTGCTGCCGCGATAGATGCTGTCCCGCGCGGCGTCCGGATTGGGGATATCCTCCACGCGCAGGGTCAGACCGTTTCGGTCCGGGCTGCGGCCCAGCAGATAATCGCACGACACATCATAATACTCCGCCACGCGCACCACAAAGTCCAGGCCGCATTCGCGGATGCCCTTCTCGTAGTGGGACAGCAAAGCCTGGGATACACCCAGGTCCGCAGCAGCCTGCTTCTGGGTGATGCCCCGCTCTTTGCGCAGCAGGGTAATGATCCGGTTAAATTCAGTCGTCATGCAATATCTACCTCTTCGTTCCGCAAGTCCGTCCTGTCTGCGTTTGGCATAGTCTGCCCGCAGAGACAATTACGTATCGTAAATTATAAAACAACCAAAACGCTTTGTAAATACAAATTTCGCCAATATTCTTTTTGTTTTTTCGTGGGTTTTGCCTAATATTGACTTTGGCACCTAGATGTATGATAATAATCAGGAGTTCTTTTCTAAATATTGTGTTTCAAGGATTTTCCATTTAGTATTATGTTACTATTTTGTAACCATTTCTTTGCTTTCAGGAGGGATTTTTTTGAAGACCTTTACCCTGCATCTGATCCGCCACGGGCTGACCCAGGGCAATCTGGACGGACTGTACGTGGGCGGCGGCACCGACCTGCCCCTGTGCGATGAGGGCCGTGCCCAGCTGGAGGAGCTGCGCGGCCGTTTTGAATACCCCCAGCCCCAGCTGGTGTTCACCTCGCCCCTGCTGCGTGCCACCCAGACCGCAGACATTCTCTTCCCCGCCGCCCGCAAGCTGGCCATCGACCAGCTGCGGGAAGCGGGCTTCGGCGTGTTCGAGGGCCGCAAGGTGAGCGAGCTGGTTCACGAGCCGGACTTCGCCCGCTGGATGGACCCCACCTCCGGCTTCACGCCCCAGGGCGCAGAGCCCACCGCCCAGTTCCACCGGCGCTGCGGCGAGACCCTGATGAAGCTGTTCGAGTACATGATCCGCTCCGGCACCGAGGAGGCCGCCTGTGTGACCCACGGCGGCGTGATCATGAGCATGCTGGCCCAGAAGGCGCTGCCCCAGCGCAAGCCCGAGGACTGGATGGCCGACCCGGGCGCGGGCTACACCCTGCGCACCGACACCACCCTCTGGATGCGGGACGGCATTGTGGAGGC
>NZ_JAGHKE010000004.1:0-39307 GCF_017889395.1 Allofournierella sp.
CCAGTGTGCCGTCCACATAATTTGCGTACAGATACAGCTTCGCCCCCGTCGAATACCGGGCTCGCAGCACGGCGGTGCTTTGCTCATCCAAGGCAAGCTGCGCGGTCACATCCAGCGCCTGCCAGTCCTCCAGCGCATCCAGTCCGGTGACTGCCAGATATTCGTCCATCAGATGCTCCAGGTCCTGCCCGGTGTATTCCAGCGGGGTTCGCATCCGCATGCGTACCAGCTGCCCTTCGGCGCTCAGCTCCCAGTGCAGAGAGAACCAGTGTTCCCCGTCCCATGTGGTGCTCAGGTTCCATGCGGAAAAACCCACGTTATCCGAAGCGGAACGCCAGGGAGGGGGTGCATTTGCTATTTGTCGTTCCAGCTCCGCCTGCTCCTCTTCGCCCCAGAAATCCATCTGGCCCAAAAAGTCATACAGCCGGTAAGGTGCGTCGCCCAGAGTTTCCTCGTCCGTCAGCCGCAAAATCGACCCCGCGTAGGTTTTGATTCCCAGCAGCTGGTCCCGGTCGTAAAGCTGGCGGGCAAAGTCGATGCTTCGGGCCTCGGCACTTTGCCCGTCGGCCGCCAGCTGGCGGGGCATGACCTGGGTATACAGCACCTCGTCGCTTCGCTCCATCAGGGGCAGCGGAGCGGCCAGCACCAAGGCCAGAAAAGCGAAAACTGCCAGAAAGGCCGCTGCTGTGAAAAGCTTTTGTTTCATACCGTCCCCTCCTGCAGGTTCAATTCCACCACCGTGCCCTGCCCCAGCTTACTGGTAAAGTGCAGCTCGCTGCCGTGCAGCCGGGCGATGCGGGCGCAGAGGGCCAAACCCATGCCGCTGCCGTTCTGGGCCCGGGCGCGGGATTTGTCCACCATGTAAAAGGGCTCGGTGATGTGGGGCAGGTCCGCCTCCGGGATGCCCCGGCCCCGATCCGCTACCCGCAGCACGATGCCATTTTCGGTGCGGCCCGCGGTGATGTGCACCCGGCCATCTTTCGGCTGGGCCCGGGCCGCGTTCACCACCAGATTGCGCACCAGGTCCGCCAGCAGGTCCCGGTCCGCCAGCACCGTGAGCGCCGGGTCACATCGGATCTCCAGCATGGGGGCAAGCTCCGGCAGGCTGGCGGCCATATCCCGCAGCACCAGTGCAAGCCGCACCGGCTCCAGCGTAAGCTCCTCCTGCTCCACAAGCCCCATCAGCTGCAACAGCTTACCGCTCAGGGTCTCCAGCCGCAGGGCCTCCCGGTGGATGTACTGCACCGCCTGCCGCTGGTCCTCCGGGTCCATCTCACCGCTGCGCAGCAGGTCGGAATAGCCCAGGATACTGGTCATGGGGGTCTTCAGCTCATGGGTAAAGGCGGACACAAACTGCTTTTGCCGCTGGATGGTGTCCTCCATCTGGTCCACCTTGTCCCGCACGGTGGCGGTCATGGCGTCAAAGCTGCGGCTGAGCGCGCCCACCTCGTCCCGGCTTTTGGTGGCGGTGGACAGAGTATAGTCCCCCGCCGCCACCGCACGGCTGGCCTTTTCCAGCTTTTTCAGCGGGCGGATCATCCAGCTCACCGCCAGAGCCGCCGCCGCGCCCGCCAAAGCCAGCGCCGCCAGCTCCAGCCGGAACAGCTCTTGGAATTTGTCTTCCCGGGCCTGGAACACGCCCGTCACATCGTAGGCGCTCACCAGCCAGTATTCCTCACCGGCCACCTGTACTCCGCTGGCCATCAGCATATAGCTGCTCTCGCCCGCTTTTTGCAGCAGCAATGCCTCTTCTCCCGCCTCGATGGCCCGGAGCACCTCCTGCTCCTCCAGCGCGCCGGGCAGGCTGGAATACAGCGACTCCTCGTTCTGATACACCGCGAAGCCGTCTTCCTCCTGCCCCACATACCGACCCAGGCTTTCGCCGTAATCCACCACGGCCTGCCGGCTCAGCATTCCGTCACTGACCTTGACCAGCAGGCCGTTCTGCAGCGAGTAGGTATCCCGCCGGTGGGCCAGAATATTCCGGGTGCGGGCCTGGTCGAAATTCCTCTCAAAATCTGTTTTGAGCAGCCAGCCGCCGCCTGCCGCCAGTAAAATGCCCAGCAGCAGCAGGATGGTCAGAACCAGTTTCGGCGCAAGTTTCATGGCGTTTCCTCCAATCGGTAGCCTATCCGGGGAATGGTACGGATCATGTGCTGCCAGCCCAGCTTTTTGCGCAGCCGGTGGATGTGAATGTCCAGAGTCCGGGTGTCCAGCTCGGCATCCCGCCCCCAGACTCGCTCGTACAGGGTGTCTCGATAAAGCGCAATGTTCTTGTTGTGCAGCAGCACCAGCAGCAGCTGGTACTCGGTGGGGGTGAGGGCCACCTCCTGCCCGGCCTTTTTTACCTGACGGGTGGCTACATCCACCGTCACATCCCCGGCTTTCAGCAGCGCCTGCCCCCGGCCGGAAAGCCGCAGCACGTTCTCCACCCGGGCCAGCAGCTCCTCCGGGGCAAAGGGCTTCACGATGTAGTCGCAGGCGCCCAGATGCAGCCCCTTCACCCGGTCGGCCACGGCGGCCTTTGCACTGATGAAGATCACCGGGATGCCGGTAGGCCGGATGAAGTCGATCAGCTCGTAGCCGTCCGCCCCGGGGAGCATGATGTCCAGCAGTACCAGATCATACTCGTTTTGCTCCAGCAGCTCGGCGGCCCTCAGTCCGTCGAAAGCCATCTGGCAGGAATAGCCCATCCGGGCCAGCGTCATGGCGATCAGCTGCGCGATGGCCACCTCGTCGTCCACGATCAGAATCGGCTTCATGCTTCATGCCCCCTGTTTTCCGTTTCCACCCTGATGATAGCAGCGCTATCTTTCGGAGTTGTTACAAAATGTTCTGCTTTTCTCCATGATAACAAACGGCACAACGAAAAAACAGGCCCCGGACCCTTTCCTCGGGTCCGGGACCTGTTTTCTCAGTTTTGCAGCGCTGCGTGCCGGTGTTATTGTTCGTGGGACTTCCTGTCATTCAGGGCCTTCTGCACTGCGTCCAACTTTTGCAGCAACGCCAGCGTGCAGCCCACCACCAGGCCCGCCAGCAGCGCCAGACCGGTCATGATAGGGGCAAAATAGGAATTCACAAAGACATCGCCCCCGATCAGACACAGCTGACCCAGCCCGCCCAGAAAATAGCTGTTGCCAAAGAAAAATACCACAAAGGTCAAAATTCCCGCCAATGCAGGCTTCATATCCGTTCCGTCCTTTCCTCTTTTGGGGATTATTCTTTCCGGAATGCTTCAATCACACTGAGCGCGAATCCGGCCAGTGTCACAGCAATACAGACCCCCAACGGAAGCTGTAGACGCATTCCCAGGAGGCAGCCGTACCAGCCGGTAATTCCGTTGTAGCTCCAGGGATTCATAGGGCTCAGTACCATGGCGCCGATCAGCAAAATCCCGCCCAAAAACCCCATACACATGAGGACCAACCCCAAAACCATTTTTCTGCTCATGCGTTCCCCTCCTTCTTGTTTGCCGTTTCCAGGCATTCCATCACCGCGCTGCGCCATTCCTCCTGATTGGGTACGCTGCAGCGCCAGGTCTCGTCCACATAGGAAATTTCCAGCGTTCCGTAAAAGTCATTTATCTCTACCAGCACCCCGCTGCCCTGAGTGCCGTCCGGCAGTTGGGTGTCGCCAAATTCCAGAAGCAGCAGCCATTTGAAGTCCTCCGGCTGCAGCGCATGGCTTTTGCCGCCCAGTGGAAACAGGCTGAGCAGGCTGCGCCGGAAGGAGGCTGTTTCCAGCAGCTCGGTCACCTGCGCAAAGGCCGCGTCGTCCTTTTGCAGGGTAAGCGGGATTTCCTCCCCTGTATTCCCGCGCCGAAAGCTGGCCCGGACTGCCCGGCACTCCTCCAGCCGGATGCCCGGGCAGAGCTGCTCCAGGGTCATGGGCCTGGTGTAGCCCAACACAAAGCAGAGCCCCGCCAGCACCGCAAAAGCCGCCAGCGCACAGCCGATTTTTTTGCCCATACCGCCACCCCGTTTCCCTATTTGCTTTGAGTATAGCATCTCACGGGGGCAGTTTTCAACCAAAAGCGGGCCGCCGGTGGAAAACCCCGGCGGCTCGCTCAAAATTTCAATTGAATTAGTATCCGCTGGACTCCAGGCCCTGCAGAATCTTCACTGCGCGGCTGGTGCCCAGACGATCAGCCCCCAGCTCCAGGAACTTCTCGATGTCCTCGATGGTGGAGATGCCGCCCGCAGCCTTGATCTTGCAGCGGCCGCGGCAGCAGCGGGCAAACAGCTCGATGTCCTCAAAGGTGGCGCCGCCGGTGGAGAAGCCGGTGCTGGTCTTGATGAAGTCCGCGCCAGCCTCGCACACGATGTCGCACATCTTTTCCTTCTCGGCGTCGGTGAGCAGGCAGGTCTCGATGATGACCTTCAGCACCTTGTCGCCGATGGCCTTCTTGATGGCGGCGATCTCGCCGCGCACAAAGTCATACTCGCCGTTCTTCAGGCGGCCGATGTTGATGACCATGTCCACTTCCTCGGCGCCGTTCTCAATGGCGGTCTTGGCCTCGAACACCTTGGTGGCAGTGTCGGTTGCGCCCAGAGGGAAGCCCACCACGGTGCACACAGGGATCGCGCCCTTCATGTATTCGCAGGCCTGCTTCACATAGCCGGGATTGATGCAGATGGAGGCGGTGTGGTTTTCCATAGCCTCGTCGCAGATCTTCTGAATGTCGGGCCAGGTGGCGTCGGCCTTCAGCAGAGTATGGTCAACCTTTGCCAGAATCTCTTTTTTATCCATTACTTAATTTTTCCTCCCAATTTGCACTGCTTGCACTGACGGGCCTTGTACATGCCCACCGCGCTGAACACAATCGCCGTTACGGACAGGATCACGCCCACGATCCCAAGGATCAGGCCGGTCAAACGAAACGCTTTCATAAATTCAACGATCTCCTTTCCCTGAGGTGCCGGGCAAAAAGCAGCCTGCCGGTGGTGGCAGCGCCGTCCGCCCTGCTCTGGAATAGTTCCAGTATAGCATGTTTTCGCCCTGATTCCTAGTGATTTGCACGCAAATACATGTGGCAAACAAAAAAGCCGCCCGGCAGTTGCCGGGCGGCTTTTGAGCCATTCAATTATTCGGCGTCGCTGGCCTCGTCGTCCAGCAGAGCCTTCATGGACAGGCTGATGCGCTTCTTGTCGAAGTCCACATCCAGCAGCTTCACGTTGACCTCATCGCCAACCTTCAGCACGTCGCCAACCTTCTCCACGCGCTCGTTGCTGATCTCGGAGATGTGAACCAGACCGTCCACACCGGGCAGAATGCGAACGAAAGCACCGAACTTGGTGATGCTCACAACGGGAGCGGTGAACTCGCTGCCGATGGGATACTCGTTCTTCAGCTTCTCCCAGGGGTTGTCCTCGGCCTTCTTGTAGCCCAGGGAAACCTTGTGGTTCTCGGGGTCCAGAGCCTTCACATACACCTCGATGGTGTCGCCCACAGAAACAACCTCGCTGGGGTGCTTGATGCGGTTCCAGCTCAGCTCGCTGATGTGGCACAGGCCGTCCACGCCGCCGATGTCTACGAAAGCACCGTAAGCGGTCAGGCTCTTCACAACGCCGGTGTAGGTCTTGCCAACCTCAACGTCAGCCCAGAAGGCCTCACGCTTGGCAGCGTTCTCCTCGGCGGTGACCTTGTTGATGGAACCAACGATCTTGCGGCCGGCGCACTCGGTGATGATCAGCTTCACGTTCTGCTTTACCAGAGCGTTGATGTCCTCGTCACGGCGCATGGTAGCCTGGCTGCGGGGTACGAATACCTTCACGCCCTTCACCAGAACGATCACGCCGCCCTTGTTGGTCTCGGTGACAACGCCTTCCATGACGGTGCCTTCCTCAGCGGCCTTGGCCACCTCTTCCAGACCCTTGCGGGCTTCCAGCTTCTTGCGGGACAGGTAGGCAACGCCTTCCTGATCGTTAACTTTTTCAACGACGAGGTCCAGCTTGTCCCCAACCTTGACCAGATCCTCCGCACGGGCTGCGGGGTCGTCGGTAAGCTCACTCAGTTTCACAAAACCGGTGTGTTTGGTGCCGATATCAACCTGCACCTCGTTGGGCGTAATGCTGGTAACAGTGCCCTCCACTACCTTACCTGCGAAAACAGGCTTGAGATTAGCCTCGCTTTCTGCGAACATCTCGGCAAAGCTCATCTCTTCACGGATTTCTTCACTCATACTGTTAAGTACCTCCTCAATTATAGACGATGGCGTGGAAGCCCCGGCTGTAACGGCCACTGTGCCCACACCCTCAAACCATTCCGGCAGAAGCTCCTTTGCGGTCTCCACCGTAACGGCCTTTGTGTGTTTTTCAGCGACTTTTACAAGCTTTTGGGTATTGGAAGAATGATGACCTCCAATGACGACCATCAGGTCGCATTTTCGGCTGAGGTCTTCCGCCTCCTGTTGCCTCGTCCACGTCGCATTACATATTGTATCAAAAATCTCGGCGTTTGTATAGTCTTTTTTTATAAAGTTTGTACATTCTAACCATTTTGTTACCTGAAATGTGGTTTGTGCCACCACGATTATACCATTTTGCCCATTTTTCGGGCCCTGCCAGGCCTTTAATTCATCCAAATCGGCGAACACAAACACCTCGCCTTTGGTGTGGCCAACGATGCCCTGCACCTCCGGATGGGCCTTGTCGCCCGCCACCAGCAGGGTTTTGCCCTCGTCGCTGGCGCGCTTGGCAATGCGATGAATCTTGGCCACAAAGGGGCAGGTGGCGTCGTGCAGCACCAGGCCCTTTTCGGCAATGGCGGCGTACACATCCGCGCCCACGCCGTGGCTGCGGATGACCACCTCGTATCCGTCGGGCACATCCTCCAGCCCGGCGGCGGTGACCACACCCTTGGACTCCAGGTCCGCCACGCACTGGGGGTTGTGGATCAGCGGGCCCAGGGTGGCCACCTTATGGCCCTCCTCGGCCAGCTGATAGGTCAGCTTCACTGCCCGGTCCACGCCAAAGCAGAACCCGGCGGTCTTGGCTTTCAAAATCTTCATGGGTGCTTCTCCCTTTATTCTGCCCCGCCTATGCGGGTCTTATTCATACTTATTCTGCTGATACAGCTCTTCCCAGGCGTCAGCCAGCATGGCCTTGCACTCCCGCAGCTTTGCGGCGGACTTGTGCTCGCCCATGTCCAGCGCGGCGGCGGGGATGGGCTTGCCGAAGCAGACCTTCACCCCGCTGAACAGCTTCATATGGCCGTGCCGGTAGATGATACGGCAGGGGATCATATCCACCCCGGCGGCACTGGCCACCACAAAGGCGCCGCTCTTGATCTTGCCGGGCTCGCCGGTCTTGGAACGGGTGCCCTCCGGGAAGATCAGAAGGCCCTGACCCTTCTTCACCTTATCAATGGCCACTTCCACCGCGCCGGTGTCGCCCTTGCCCCGCTCCACGCCGAACACGCCCACATTGCGGAACATCCAGCTCAGCACCGGATTCACCTCGAACAGTTCCTCCTTGGCCATGATCAGCATCCGTTTGCCCCAGAACCGGGCGATGACCACGAACACCGGGTCGATGGCGGAGATATGATTGGGGGCCAGTACAAAGCCCTTGCCGTCCCGGGGCAGGTTCTCCTTGCCCACCACTCGGATGCGGAAGACCAGATGCCAGATCAGCCAGGCGCCGGTCACCATAATCGCATAAAACATTCTCGCTAGTTTCCTTTCTCGATTGGCTTGAAATTGGAACGATCAGACCCGGCTCAGGATCAGCTTCTTCATGGCCTGGAAGCTCTGTTCCAGATCCAGCTCGCTGGTATCCAGCAGAACGGCGTCCTCGGCCTGACGCAGCGGCGCGGTGGCCCGGTGACTGTCCTGATAATCCCGGCGGCGGATGTCCTCCAGCACGGTCTGGTAATCCGTGTCCACGCCCTTCTCCTGCAGCTCCTTGAAGCGCCGGTCAGCCCGGGCCTCTGCACTGGCGGTGAGGAAGATCTTCACGGTGGCGTTGGGCAGAATCACGGTTCCGATGTCCCGCCCGTCCATCAGAATATCGTGGGTGCGGGCCATGCCCCGCTGCAGCTCCAGCAGGAAGGCGCGCACCGGCGGATGAGCCGACACCGCACTGGTGGCCATGCCCACGTTCTCGGCCCGGATGGCCTCGCTCACATCCTCGCCGCACAGCAGCACCCGCTGGGCGCCGTTTACATAGCGCAGCTCAATCTGAATCCGGGGCAGAAGAGCCGTGACCGCGGCCTCGTCCCTGGGGTCCACGCCCTGGCGCAGGGCGTACAGGCCGATGGAACGATACATGGCGCCGGTATCCACATACAGATAGCCCAGCTCCTTGGCAAGGCGTTTTGCAAGGGTCGATTTTCCCGCCCCGGAGGGGCCGTCGATGGCAACAGAGATCATGTTTTCCTTACTTCCTTCTATTATATTCTATGCAAAGCGGCCCCGCCGCCTGTATCACAAATTCGCAGCGAAGGCCTGGGCGGTGCACCAGGCGATCTGCAGATTGTAGCCGCCGGTGTAGGCATCCACGTCCAGCACCTCGCCGGCAAAATAGAGCCCCGGGCAAAGCTTGGACTCCATGGTTTTCGGGTCCACCTGCTTCACGTCCACGCCGCCGGCGGTGATCACCGCGTGGGCCAGGTCACCCCGCTTGCTGATGGGCACCTCCCAGTGCTTGACCAGCCGCACCAGCTCCCGCTTCTGCTCCTTGGTGATCTGGTTGGCCCGGGTGGCCGGGTCCACGCCCCAGCGTTTGACCATCACCGGCTGCATGCTGGCGGGCAGCAGCTTCACCAGCGCGCCCTGGGCGCTCTTGTTGGCCAGCAGGGCGAAGTCATTGGTGACCCGTTTATACAGCTGCTCCTCGTCCAGAGCGGGCTTCAGGTCGATGACCGCCTTCCAAGCATGCTTCTGCATGTCCTTGATGTAGCTGGAGGCCATCAGGGTCAGCGGACCGGAGATGCCGAAGTGGGTAAACAGCATCTCGCCCATTTCGGTGAACACGGCCTTTTTGTCCCGGTAAAGGGTGAGGGTCACATTTTTCAGCGAAAGGCCCATCATAGCCCGGCAGTCCTCGTCCGGCGAGACCAGGCTGCACAGACTGGGCACGGTGGGCACGATCTTGTGGCCCGCCTGCTTGGCCAGCTGGTAACCGTCGCCGGTGGAGCCGGTCACCGGGTAGCTCACGCCGCCGGTGGCCACCAGCACCGCGTCCGCAGTCAGCTGTCGGCCGCTTTCGGTCACCACGCCCACGGCCCGGCCCTCCTCGATCATCAGCTTTTCGGCCCCGTCATACAAAATCTTTGCCCCGTCCGCGTAGCGCAGAAGGGCCTGGCGGATGTCCTCCGCCCGGTCGCTCACCGGGAAGACCCGGCGGCCCCGCTCGGTTTTCAAAGGAACGCCCAGCTCCTCGAACAGCTCCATGGTCTTGGCCGGGGGAAAAGCGTAGAGCGAGGAATACAGAAAGCGCGGATTGGTGCGCACGTTCTGCAAAAAGGTGTTCTCGTCACAGTTGTTGGTCACATTGCACCGGCCCTTGCCGGTAATGAGCAGCTTCTGGCCGGGCTTTTCGGTGTGCTCCAGCACAGTAACCGAATGGCCCAGCCGCACGGCCGCGCCCGCAGCCATCAGACCGGCCGCGCCCGCGCCCACGATCAGGATGTTTGCCACTGATTTTTCCTCCAAAGGGTCAGGATACCGGCCCCGCTGTAAAGCAGCAGCAGCGGATGCACGGTGGAAAGGTACATGGTGGAGGTGCCAATGTTGAAGGAGGCCACCTCCACAAACGCGATCATAAAGCAGCGCAGCAGCGCCATTCCAAGCAGGCCCAGCAGCAGCACCCACAACAGGGCCTGCCCGGGCTGAATGGCTTTTTGCTTGCGCAGCCGCAAGAGAGCAAAGCCCTGTTTTGCCTGCAGCAGGACCACCGCCACAAACAGGATGGGCACTCCGATCTCATAAATCAGCCGGATACCCTCCATGCCGGTGTACACCAGCTTTTGCAGCGGGCTGTAATAGGGCAGGTCGCTGCCCGCCTGGGCCGCGCTGTTCACCTGCTGGCCCAGATAGGCCTCGTAAACCGCCTCATCCTCGGGCAAAATCAGGCTGCGCTGGTCCGGGTAATAGGCAGAGCAGTCCATAAAGGCGAGGGCATGAAACAAGCTGTTGATTCCCTCGCTGAGCACACCCGGCACGTACTCCAGCCGGATGGGCGGGGTGGTGCTGCTGCGCTCAGGGCCATTCGCTTCCAGCTGGCCGGAATCGCACAGGGCGTTGATGGCATCCGCCACCTGCTGCCAGTATTCCTCCGCCTTCTGAGGGCTGTCGTACACGCCCTCGTTCCAGGCAGCCTTGCGCAGCGCCCAGTAGAAGCTGCCGGACTGGTAATCGTCCAACTCCGGGTTGCGGAAGCTGTTCTGCAGGTCCTCGTCCTCCTCCAGCCAGTATTCCAGGGGCTGGAGCTGGGGCACCGCGTCGTACAGCTTCATGCGCACATCGGTGGGCACGCTGCACAGCGGCTTCCACTTCTCGGCTTTTACCCGGCTCATGGCACCCACCGCCGCGGCAAAGCTGCCGGAGGAGAAATCACTCACCGCGAACAGACCGTAGTAGGCGTAGTTCACCGCACTGTAAATGAGAATTGCCGCCGCCAGCAGACCGTAGGGTACTGCCAGCAGGGCGCAGCGGCCCAGCCTTTTGGGCAAAGCGCCCTTGTCCCGCAGGGCGGTGAGGATCAGAATCAGGGTACCCGCCGCCGCAAAAGGCAGCAGCCAAATGCCGTCCTCCCGGGTGAGCCAGGCAAGGCCCAGGCCCACGCCGGACAGCACCAGCCAGCCGATGCCCTGCTTTACCGGCTTGCGGCAGCGCAGCGCATAGCCGCACAGCCCGGCAAAGAACAGCATGCACAGACCGGGGAAAATATTGTCCCGGTAGACACGCAGGGTGAAGGAGGCGGTGGCCGCCGGGCTGAAGGCCAGCAGCGCAAACACAGCAAACCGGCTTTTCCACCGGCGCAGCACCGGCGCAAAGGCAAAGGCGCAGGCCAGAGCCGCCCCGCAGGTGAGCAGCTGGCCCGCCGCCAGGTAAGGCAGGTGCAGCAGATTGCACACAGCCAGCCACACCGCGAAGAACATGTGCTTGGAAAGGGTGAGCCAGTTGTAGGCTCCCAGCCACTGCCCGGCGGTGATGCTCTGGGCTGCCCCGAACATGAGCTCATCGTCCAGCGGAGCTCCGCCCACCCAGACATAAACCGTCTGGAAGCGGGTCATCACCAGCTTGACGAGCACCACCAGTACCACCAGCACCCAGAAAGTGCGGCGGCTCATATCCTGTTGCAGCGCACTGCGCAGCCGTTTGTTCATGGCGTTTCTCCCTTTGTTTCTATAGATGGATCGGTTATTTCTGGATCTTCTCGATGCCCTCGATCAGATAGGCCTGCTTGCGGAATACCAGATCCACCAGCAGGCTCAGGTACTTCACCGCGATGGTCAGGATGACGAACATCCCGGCCAGGCCGCCGCTAAGCACCAGCATGGTGGTGGTCCAGCCGGTGACCGGCTCGCCCACCAGCCACACCACCACAGTGTAGACCAGGGCGATCAGAGTCAGCAGGGCCATCAGGCAGGAGATGCCGAAGCTGATCTTGTAGCCCGCGTTGGTATAAAGGGCCAGACTGTCGATGGCCTTGTCCAGCCGGGCCTCCTGCTGGCCGCGGATGCTGCCCTCAAAATGCAGAGTCTTGCAGGCCAGACCGCTGGCCGCGTAGGCCGCCTTGCGGTAGGGAAGGTTCTCGCTGATGGCCTTCACCCGGTTGATGGCTCGGCGGCTCACCAGCCGGAAGGCATCGCTCTCCAGCTTGTAAATGCTGTTGCTGAAGGCATTGAACAGGGTGTAAAAGGCCTTGCTGGCCGTCTTCTGGCGGCTGGGGCTCACGGTCACCACATCAAAGCCGGTGAGGGCCGTTTCGTAGGCCTGCCAGATCATTTCCGCGGGATAGGGGGTATCCAGGCTGTCGAACTCGAATACAAAGTCGCCGATGGCCGCGTCCAGTCCGGCGTTCATGGCCTGCTCCACCCCCTGGTGCAGGCTCATGTTCAGAATGGTCAGAGGCTTTTCCATTCTCCCGGCTGCGAATTTCTTCAGCCGGGCCACGGTATCGTCGGTGCAGCCGTCGTTCACGGCTACGATCTCGTAGTAGTCAAAATGCTCCTCCAGCCGGGCCAACAGCCGGTCGAAGAAGGGTTCCACCTGCCCGGCGCAGTCGTGCAGATAGACCACCGCCGAGACAAAATTCTTTTCCTTATTCGTGATCTGCGCCATATTGCAGCACCTCATCCAAATCGTAAACGGTATTGATCTTGCCGGACAGCACGCTCACAAAGGCCGGGTCCGAGGCATACTGCCGGATCACCGTGGGGCGGGAGTCATCGATCTCGCTGGCCTTCAGAATGGGCTTCATGCTGAACAGGCTTCCGGCATACTGGAAGCCGTATTCCGGCTTCAGATACTTGCGGGCCAGCTGGCTCATCATGGGCCAGGCGCTGGCGGGCTTTGCCGGGCACTCGTTGCAGTTGCAAAGGTCTCCCGGGCGGCATTTCCCCTCGCTGCGGCTCTGGCACTCGAAGGTGGCCACGCTGTCGTAGCTGGTCACATGGGGAGTAAATGTCACGCTGGTCAGGCTGTGGTAGCCGGTCTGCCCAAAGGGCATGATGGAGAAAAACGGCCCGTCCATCACGGTGATGCCGGTGTTTTTCAGCTTGTCATCCACAGTGCAGAGGATGATCTCACACAGCTCGTATTTGATTTTAAAGGGCTCATAGCCCAGCATGGCGTGCAGCTCGTTCACCCCGGCATAGGTAGCGTTCAAAAGGAACGGCGCTTCGGCGGTGATGTCCCCCGCCGTCACCCTCCAGGCACTGCCCACCCGTTCCACCGACTCCGGCTTATGGCTGTATGCAATGGTCACATTCGGCAGCTTTGCCAGCTCCTTCAGGAAGTACTCCTTGAGCACCTGGGCGTCGTAGGTGTATTCGGTGGTCAAAAACGCGCCATCGCACTGGCCGGGGTTGAAGTATTTGGTGGGGGCCACATCGTCGCAGCGGATGTGCGCCGCCGCGCAGAAGTCCCGGAACTCCTGGGCATTGGTCCAGGAGAAGTGGGCGCTGGTGGCGTAGACCTGATCAAATTCCTTGAGCAGGCAGAAGTCGTAATCCCGGCAGAAGCGCTCAAAGTAATGGGCGCTCTTGATGGCCGTGGAATAGCTGCGGGGGTAGTGGTAGCCCATATGCACCCGCGCCTGGTTGATATAGGTGGCACGCATGAAGGGGCCGGAATCCTTTTCCAGCACCAGCACCCGCTGGCCCGCCGCGCCGCACTTCTGCGCCGCGTACAGACCGTAAAGGCCCGCGCCCACAATGATCTTATCGTAAACCTGCATGTCGCATTCTCCCCTTTAAGGGTTGTATTTTCCCCGCAGTGCGGCGAACAATATTTTCAGCAGATTGGTGTTGCCCTGCAAGCCCTTGATCTTGGTGGGGGTGGGCTCGTTCTTGGGGTAGGCCCGCTCCACCGGCACCTCGCAGGCCTTCAGGCCCAGCTGGGTGGCCCGCACGCTCAGATAGGCCAGCAGCTCATAGCCCACAAACACATCCCGCAGAGGCTTCACCAGCGGGTGGGTCAGGTAGGCCCGGCTGTAGCCCCGGTAGGCATTGGTGGTGTCGGTGAACCAGTGGCGGGCCGCCAGGCTGATTACCGGCGCGTGAATCAGGCGCACCGCCCAGTAACGGCTGAAGGGGGTGTTGACCGCCTTGCCACCGGGGATGAACCGGCTGCCCTGAATCAGGTCATAGCCCTCCTCCAGCTTTTCAATGAAGAGGGGCACACTCTCGATGGAATCCTTGTTGTTGCCATCGATGGTCAAAATGCCCTCGTAGCCCCGTTCCAGCGCATAGTGGATGCCCATGCGCAGCTGGGCCCCCTGCTTGCCGGGACCCTTTTTGGTGAGCAGCGTATTCACGCCCCGGCGCTCCAGGCCCTGAGGCTCCATACTGCCGTCGGTGGAGCCGCCGTCGCACAGGATGATGTCGCACAGGCCGTCCACCGCGCCCTTCTGGGCCCGCTCCAGCTCAGTGAGGATGCGGTTGCCCTCGTTGATGATGGGAATCAGCAGACAGTAGTCGCTGCGCTTTTCCCGGAAGGCTTCCACCGTGTAGTCCGGCACGCCGGGCACATGTTTTACCCATTCGCTCATGCGCCGAACACCTCCGCCACATATTCCAGGCTGCGGCGCACGGTGTCCACGTCCGCGGTCTTCATCTCCAGCGACACATAGCCCTGGTAGTTCAGCGCGCCCAGCAGCAGCGCCAGCTCCCGGTGGAGCGCCCGCTTCTCGATGGGGGCAAGGCCCGGCTCGCTGATGTGCACATGGCTCACATATTTCATATCCGCCGCGAAGTCGTTGGGTCGCTCATCGTTGGCGATCATGGTGCCCACATCCAGCGTAACACCCAGGCCGGGACTGTCCAGCTTTTTGGCCATGGCGAAGGCATCGGCGGTGGTGTTGATGTAATTGGTATTATAAACCGGCGGGTTTGCCTCCAGACCGATGACCACCTGCCGCTGGGCCGCCATCCAGGCGATGCGGCTTAAAAAGTCCTCACCCTGCTGGGGGTCGACCCCTTCCGGCATGTTCCGGTTGCGAGGGCAACCGAACACCAGATTGCGGCAGCGGCAGCTCACCGCGAACTCGATGGCCCGCAGGGTGTATTCCTCCAGCTCCTTCGCCTCTTCCGGGTTGAAGATGTTGCCGGGCTTGCCGAACCAGATGCTCTGCATGCTGGGGATGGCAAAGCCGTATTTCTGGTGCATCACCCCGGCAAACAGGGCCGCACCCGCCGGGCAGTCGTAAGGATTTTCCGGGATCACCCGGGTGGGGGCAATCTCGATGCCCTGGTAGCCCAGGTCCTTCAAAAGCTGCCAGACCTGCTCGTCGTTTTCGGCGACCCAGCCGATGTTGGAAGCCGATAATTTCATTCCGTCCATCCTTTCATAAAGGCGCAGATACTCGCCAGCTCTTCTTCCTCGGTGCAGAGGTAACCATCCCTGCCGCCGAAGGCCTCGGCATGCAGGGTGCGCAGATCGTAGTCGAAGGGCTGCGCCGTCAGATGATTTTCAAAGGTCCCTCCGGTCACCGCCTCATATACCCGGGCGGCGCTCACCGGGGGCGTTGCCAGATGCAGTACCCGCAAATCCAGCTCCAGAGCCTTCTGGATATCCGCCCAGAGACGGCGCAAGTCGTAGAACTGGTAGACCGAACGGCTGTCGGTAAAGGCCAGGGCGTTGAAATCGCTGGCCGCAAACCAGGCCTTCAATGCCGCCGGGTCCTGGGTGCCGTTCAGCTTATAGAAGTTATTGCCCGCGTCGGAGTAAGCGGCCTTCACCAGCTCGCTCTTTTCCGCCAGCTCCTCGTATTTGGCCGGGCGCAGCAGCGCCGGGGTGATGGTGTGCAGGTCGTACAGAAAGTTCTTTTTCAGGCCCAGACCGTACAACGCGGGCAGACGCACGATCAGCGCGTCCGGCCAGTCCTCGCGCACCCAGCGCTCCAGCTGCAGCCGGTTGGCACCGTAGGCGGCAAGACCCTCGGGCTGGGGCTCATCCGCCTCGGTTTTGCCCTTGCTGTCTGCATAAACGCAGATGGAGGAGATCAGCACCAGCTTTTTGGGGGCCAGCTGCCGCAGGTTTTCCCGGGCCGCGCACATCACCGCCATGTCGGCCTGTGGGTCCTGGTTGGCCAGGAACATGGCGGCGGGCACCCCGGCGTAGACCACCAGATCGTTTTCCCTGCCGAAGCCCTCCTGCACATTGCTGGAATGGTAGGCTGCATCAAAGGGATGGCTGGCCATCAGGTTGCCTCCCACAAAGCCGGTGCTGCCCACCAGAACACTGTTTGCCATGCTGCTGCTCCTTTCGCCGCGTTTTCTCATAGTCATACAGGGTACATTATACACAAAAAGCCCCGAAGTTACAAGGTTCGCACCGGTTTGAAGACCTTTTCTCATTGTAAGAAAACCGTAAGAGAAACCACCCTCCGGCTGTAAGAAACCTTTGCTATAATAAGGATGCGCTCAAAGGGGCCTTGGAAAACGCCCCGGTTTTGGCTACAATCAACAAAAGAGCGGTTTTGGCAAGAGGAGGCGGTTATATGGACCAGCAGGCCTGTATCCTGGTGGTGGATGACGATGCCGACATCGTGAACGCGGTGCGGCTTTATCTGGAAAAAGAAGGGTTTTGCGTGTACGGTGCGGCGGACGGCTTTGAAGCGCTGGATGTGCTGGAGCAGCGCACAATACACCTGATTTTAATGGATGTGATGATGCCCCGGATGGACGGCTTTTCCGCCATTCTGCGCATCCGGCAAAAGCGCAACCTGCCCATTCTGGTGATGAGCGCGAAAACCGAGGACAGCGACAAGGTGCTGGGGCTTTCCATCGGGGCGGACGATTACATCTCCAAGCCCTTCAGCCCCACCGAGCTGGTGGCCCGGGTGAAGAGCCATCTGCGCCGGTACCTGACCCTGGGCGGCGCTCAGGCGGGCGGTCCGCTGGTGCGGGTGGGGCGGCTGGAATACGACTTCGAGGCTCATCAGCTCACGGCGGACGGCGAGCCGGTGCGGCTGACGCCCACCGAGACCCGGATCATGGAGCTGTTTTTCCGCAGCCCGGGGCGGGTGTTCTCGGCCGAAGAAATCTACGCCGGCGCCTGGGGCGAGGGCAACGTGTACGCCCCGGAAAACACCGTGATGGTACACATCCGGCGCATCCGGGAAAAAATCGAATTGAATCCGAAGGAACCGGAATATGTAAAGGTGGTGTGGGGTCTTGGTTATAAACTGGAAAAGCATTGAAGAAAAAAAATGGCCGCTGGTGGTTCGCATTCTGGCAGGCTGGATGGCGGCGGTATGCTTTTTTGTCATTTTTTACTGCATTCCGCTGGACGACCGGCTGCTGCAGGTCTTCCTGCAGGGGCCCCGGTCCTATTCCGCGCTGATGCAGCGGCAGATCGAGGCGGTACCGGATTACCAGCGTTTTTTAAGCACCGTGTACTATCACGCCCGTGTGCTGTGTGCCGACGGGCTGGTCACCCCGGGCGGCGAAGCGCTCACGCCTCAGGCGATTTCCCAGCAAAAACTGTTGTCCCGTCAGGCACTGGAGCAGCTGCAGCAGAGCGAAGAATACGCCAGCCGGGACATCCTGCTGTATCTGCGTGCCGAGGGTGAGAAGACCATCTCCTCCTCTCTGCTCGATTCGCCGGACGAGCTGCCTCAGGGCTACGAAATCGCCTTTCAGCTGACCGGCGGCCAAACCGGAGGCAGCAGTCTTTTGCAGAACGTTTACGACCGGATGGTGCTTCTGGATGACGGCACCGCCTTGAGCAGTACCCAGGAGGTACTGCTTGAGGGCATCACCGCCACCCGGGTGGAACCGCAGGACTTTTTGCCCAATGCTGAGATCGTGGTGGCCGTCAAGCAGGTGCCCTCCAGCGACACCGGCACCCTGGGCTTTGCCTACCGCTGGATCAACAATTCCGCTGTACCCACCCTGGCCTGCATTCTGGTGGGGCTGGGCATCTGGGGCCTGCTCTGCCTGGCGGTGTGGCTGGCCCTGTGGAAAACGCGGCGGGCTGCCGCCCAATGGGCAGCCGGGCTGCTGCGCCGGGTCCCTCTGTTGATTAAGCTGCCGGCACTGGGCTTTTTGCTTTTCTCCGGCTACTTACTGCTGGCGATTTTGAGCTGCGCGGCACAAAGCTACCTGTACGGCTACTCGGTCACCTTCTTTGCTTCGCCCTTCGCGGCTGCACTTCTCTTGGTGGTGGATATTCCTCTGATCTGGCTGTTCTGGCTGGAATTTCGTTTCAACCTGCGCCACACCCTGCGCACCAGCCTGACCGCCCGCTTGATCCGCCGCTGCAAGCAGTTCGCCGCCGCCCAGCCCTGGAAGCGCCGGGCGATCCTGAAGCTGCTATTGCCCATCCTGATTGGGCCTCCCTGCCTGATGTTGGCACTGCCTCTGTCCTTCTTCTGCTATTACAGGGTCTTTTATTATGTCTGGGATTTACAGCTGGCTGTTCTTCTGTTCCTTGTCCTCTTCCTGGGCGGCGCCTTCCTCTTTGTAACCGGCCTTATGCGCCTGAATCGCTTTTTGAATCAAGCGAACCAGCTGGCGGATAAGCTGGCCGCCCTGCGCGCCGGGGAGCACACTGCCCCGCTGGCACTGCCCGAAGGCTCTCTCTGCGCGGTGCCAGCGGCAGACCTGAACGCGCTGGAGGAGGGCATCCAGACCCGGGTGGAACAGCAGATGCGCGCCGAGCGGCTCAAGCTGGAGCTGATCACCAACGTGTCCCACGATCTGAAAACGCCCCTGACCAGTATCATCAATTATGCAGGGCTTCTCTGTGAGGAGGAGCTTGCGCAGCCCGCGGCGGACTACGCCAAGATCCTGAAGGTCAAGGCAGACCGGCTGAAGACCATGGTTCGGGACGTGTTTGAGGTGAGCAAGGCTGCCAGCGGCGAGCTGCCTCTGCAGACCCGCACGCTGGATCTTGCCAAGCTGATCCGCCAGACTCTGGCGGACATGGATGAGGCCATTGAAGCCAGCCCCCTCTCCTTCGTGACCCAGCTGCCCGAACAGGCCTGGATCTTCGCGGACGGCGACCGGCTGTACCGGGTGTTCCAGAATCTTTACACCAACGCTCTGGCCTACTCGCTGCCCGGCAGCCGGGTCTACACCCAGATGGAGCGGGGCGAGAGCCGGGTCTCCATCAGCATCAAAAACGTGACCCGGGACCCCATTGCCCCGGAGGATGCCGAGCATCTTCTGGAGCGGTTCGTGCGGGGCGATTCCGCCCGCAGCGGCGAGGGCAGCGGCCTTGGCCTTTCCATCGCCAAAAGCTTTGCCGAGGCCTGCGGCGGTCGGCTTTCGGTACATGCGGTGGCGGATCTGTTCTGCGTACTGGTGGAGTTTCCCCTCTGCCCGCCGCCCGCGGCGGAAGCTGTGCCGGAGCCGCTGCCGGATGTTCCGGCCGAGCCGGAGCGGCATGATTGATTTTTTCTCCCCAGTCTATGACTGGGGAGTTTTTCTTTTTCAATGTCTCATGGCTCAAAATCCGGGCTTTGCTCTTTCCTTCAAGACAAAATTCGTTTATACTGTATAAAAACACAGTTGAAAATTTACAACATTTTCCCGCGTCTGCTGATTCGGGGCCACTGCCAGGAAAGGGGGGAACTTTACCCGTGCCAAAGCACATCCATCGCCAGATCGTCATTGCCTTTTCACTGATTCTGGCGGTCTGCATCGCGCTCACTGTCTCTTTCTATATCTTCTCCCGCAACGGTGCGCAGGTACAGCACGAGGAGGCCGCCCACTCGCTGGAGGCCACAGCAGAAACCGCCCGCAACATCGTAAACTCCCATATCCAGGGCAACCTGCAGACTCTGGTCACCCTCTCCTCGTTCATCGGCTACGATTCTGACGAAGGTCTCCCCCCCCAACAGCTGCTGCACGACCCGGCCTTTCTGGCCCAGCTGGATGTGGTAAACTCCCAGAACGAATTTCTGCGCATGGGCGTGGTGGACACCACCGGCCAGGGCAGCTTTGTTCTGTTGGACGGCAGCTCCCAGCTGGAGCAGGACCTGAGCCAAGATTCCGCCGTGCAGCGGGCACTGGCCGGTGAAGGCAACATCTCCTTCACCTTCTGGGATGATACCCTGGGCTGCTATGTGAACCGGTACGCGGTGCCCATCTACCAGGGCGGCGTGGACGGTCCGGTGATCGGAGTGCTCACCGGCACCAACAACACCGACGCATTGCGGGAGCTGCTCAGCCCCAGCCTGCTGCTCAACGGCCAGGTCCACGCCCATATCGTAAACTCTGAGGGCAAGTTCGTAGTGCGCAACCAGACCTATTTCATCAGCGAAGACGCCCGCAGCATCTTCGATACCCCCGCCTTCAGCGATGAGCTGCAGCAGACCATCCTGAGCGCCTTCGCCGTGAACGAATCCGCCTTTTTCAGCCTGACCAACGAGGGCGCCCTGTATGAGGTGGCGCTGATTCCCATGGACGTCAACGACTGGTACGTCATGTGCGTGGTGCCCCAGCGTATCCTGGTCACCGATCTGAGCCAGTGGTTTAACCTGCAGCGCATCACCTTTTTTGTGATTTTCCTGCTGGTGATCCTGCTTACCCTCTATATCTACCGGATGATGCGCCAGAACAACCGCTCTATGAACAAACTGACTTATTTCGATTCCATCACCGGGGCCTACAACCGGGTTCGCTTTTTGCAGGAGATGCCCGCCAAGCTCACCGCCGACCCCAAAGCCCTGATCGTGCTGGACATCGACAACGCCCCCACCATCAAAGACCTGTACGGACTGGAGCGCTTCAACTCCCTGCTGCGCCACATCAAGGAGGCGCTGGACCAGCAGATGGGCCCCACCGAGCTGTTCTGCATGGGCCGCAACGAGCGTTTCCTTCTGCTGCTGGACTGTGCTGAGCCTGAGCAGGTGCGCCAGCGCATGAGCCGCTTTTTCTCCCAGATCCGCCAGTTCCGGGTATCGGAACACCAGAACTATCAGGCGGTTTGCTCGGCAGGTGTGCGCTTTGTCACCAACACTACCCCGGACCTGGAGCGGGCCATCACCGAAGCGGCCATGACCGCCGAAACCACCTCCGGCTCCCGGCAGGACGAGCTGCTCTTCTTTGACCCGGCCATCTACGAGCCGGTGATCCTGCGCAATCAGATTGAGGAAAGCATGGATTCTGCACTGATAAGCGGCGAGTTCGTGATGAAACTGCAGCCCAAGATCGACCTGGTCACCGGCCGCCCCGGCGGCGCCGAGGCACTGGTGCGCTGGATTCGGCCGGATGGACTTTCCTTCTACCCGGACCAGTTTATCCCGGTGTTCGAGAAAAACGGCTTCTGCGTGGAGCTGGATTTCTACATGGTGGAACAGGCCTGCCGTACCCTGCGCCGCTGGATGGACGAAGGCCGTCCGGTCGTGCCCATCTCAGTGAACCAGTGCCGGCTGATGCTGTATGAGGCAGGCTATGTGCAGCGGCTGTGCGGCATTTTGAACCGCTGGAACATCCCGCCCCGGCTGATCGTGCTGGAGGTCACCGAAAGCCTTGCTCTGGAAAGCATTGACCGGGTGCGCGCGGTGCTGATCGGGCTGCGCAGCCAGGGCTTTGCCATTTCGATGGACGATTTCGGCAGCGGCTACTCCTCGCTGAACACCCTGAAGGATCTGCCCATCGACGAGCTGAAGCTGGATCGGGTATTCCTGGCCGCCCGGGACGAGACCGACGAGGAGAAACGGGACCTGGTGATGAAAAATGTGATCCATCTGGCCCAGGAGCTGCACATCACCACCGTGGTGGAGGGCGTGGAAACCATCGCCCAGGTGGACTTTATCCGCAGCATGCATTGTGACCTGGCCCAGGGCTATTATTTCGACCGTCCCATCAGTGTGGAGGATTTTGAGGCCAAATACCTGCCGATTCCTCTTTCTGATTTGGCATAATCTATAAGTTCAGCGCCACTTTTCCAGCAGAACTTCCAAAGTTTTTTTCGTTCCTGTTTTTTTGTTGACAAGGCTTTCCGGCCTGTGCTATTCTGTGAACAGTTCAAAGTCGATACGGCTTGTGACTGGTAATGCAGGCAAGACCAAACTCCTCTCGGTGCGATTGATCGCCGGGTGTAGTTTGGTCTTTTTTATTTCCCAAAACCGGTCCATTCCAATGCAGCGTGATGTAAGGAAAGGTGATGAAACACATGAAGCACGGCATGCCTGCCGGTGCGGTTTGCGGGGGGATGAGCCCATGACCTCCCCTATGGAACAGCACGGTACCTACAAGATCCTGCGGGTGATTGGCAGCAACTTCGTCTGCTCGCAGGACTCCAGCGGCCAGGAGATCATCCTGCGCGGCCTGGGCATCGGGTTCAAGAAATCCGCCGGGGACCTGCTGCCCGCCGCCCGGGTGGAAAAGGTTTACGCCCTGCGGGACCCCGGCCAATGCGACCGGCTGATGCAATTGATGCAGGACGTGCCCAGCGAATACCTGGACATCAGCACCCACATCATCGAGACCGCCGAGCGGGTGCTGGGGCGGCGGCTCAGCGAAAACGTGTACATCACCCTCACGGACCACATCTCCTTTGCGGTGGAGCGGCTCCGGAACGGGGTGGAATACCCCAATCAGCTGCTCTGGGAGATCAAAAACTTCTACCCCCAGGAGTACGCTTTGGGCCAGCAGGCGCTGGATGTGATCGAGAGCGTTCTGGGTCTGCGGCTGCCGGAGGACGAGGCCGGCTTCATGGCACTTCACATCGTGAACGCTGAGCTGGACGGCCGCATGGCGGACATGGTGCCCATCACCAAGCTGATCCGCGAGGTGGTCAACTACGCCCAGGCCTACTACGGAGTGACCTTTGACGAAAGCTCGGTGGATTACGAGCGGTTCGTGGTGCACCTGAAGTTTTTGGCCCAGCGGCTGTTTCAGGGCCGCTACGCGCCGGACGGTGACACCGGTTTCCAGAATCTGATCGCCCGCCACTACGCGGCCGATTATGAATGTGCCCAGGCCATCGGCCAGCACATCCGGGAAGTGTTCGATCTGAACTTTCCCAGCAGCGAACAGTTCTTTTTGACCGTCCATCTGCACCGGCTGTCGGTGTCGATGGGCCTGAGTACAGAGGAGGAATGAAACTTATGAAAGACAAGATCTTCGGCGTATTGCAGCGTGTGGGCCGCTCCTTCATGCTGCCCATCGCCATTCTGCCGGTGGCCGGCCTGTTTCTGGGCATCGGTGGCTCGCTGACCAACGAGACCATGCTGGAGGCTTACAACCTGATGGGCCTGCTGGGCCCCGGCACCTTCGCCAACGCCATTCTGCAGGTGCTCAACTCCGCCGGTTCGGTGGTGTTCAACAACCTGCCCATCATCTTCGCCATGGGCGTAGCCATCGGTATGGCCAAGCAGGAAAAGGAAGTGGCGGCCCTGGCTTCCGCCATTGCCTTCTTCATCATGCACGCCACCATCGGTGCCATGATCGGCGCCTTCGGCGCGCCGGACCTGGCGGGCGCCACCGCCGAGGTTCTGGGCATGACCAGCCTGCAGATGGGCGTGTTCGGCGGCATTCTGGTAGGCCTTGGCACCGCGGCACTGCACAACCGGTTCTATAAGATCCAGCTGCCCCAGGTGCTCTCCTTCTTCAGCGGCACCCGCTTTGTGCCCATCATCTCTTCTGCTGTTTACCTGCTGGTGGGCATCGCCATGTACTACATCTGGCCCACCATCCAGATCGGCATCAACGCCCTGGGCGGCTTCGTGCTGGCCTCCGGCTATGCGGGCACCTGGCTGTATGGCTTCATCGAGCGTGCGCTGATCCCCTTCGGCCTGCATCACGTGTTCTACATCCCCTTCTGGCAGACCGCCGTGGGCGGTACCGCTGTTGTGGGCGGTCAGCTGGTGGAAGGTGCACAGAACATCTTCTTCGCTGAGCTGGCCACCCCCGGCATCACCCACTTCTCGGTATCCGCCACCCGCTTTATGACCGGCAAGTTCCCCCTGATGATCTTCGGCCTGCCCGGTGCAGCCTTCGCCATGTACCGCTGCGCAAAGCCTGAGAACCGCAAGGCGGTGGGCGGTCTGCTGCTCAGCGCGGCCCTCACCTCCATGCTCACCGGTATCACCGAGCCCCTGGAGTTCACCTTCCTGTTCGTGGCTCCCGCCATGTACATGGTACACTGCGTACTGGCCGGCGCCTCCTACATGATCATGCACATTCTGAACGTGGGCGTGGGCCTGACCTTCTCCGGCGGCCTGATCGACCTGACCCTCTTCGGCATCATGCAGGGCAACGAAAAAACCAGCTGGCTGTGGATTCCCGTGGTGGGCGTGGCCTACTTCCTGATCTACTACTTCGTGTTCAGCTTCATGATCCGCAAGTTCAACTACATGACCCCCGGCCGCGACGACAGCTCCGAGGCCAAGCTCTACACCCGCAAGGACCTGGAGGCCCGCAAACAAGCCGGTGAAGTGACCGAGGCTGAAGCAGCAAATGAGCTGTCCGCACAGATCACCCAGGGCCTGGGCGGCAAGGACAACATCTCCGATGTGGACTGCTGCATCACCCGCCTGCGCTGCACCGTGAAAGACCCCGCCAAGGTGGACCAGCAGCTGCTGAAGGCCAGCGGCGCTTCCGGTGTGATCTGCAAAGGTCAGGGCGTCCAGGTAGTTTACGGTCCCCGGGTATCCGTCATTAAGTCCGACCTGGAGGCTTACCTGAAATCCTCCGCTTCCGATCATCCCGCTCCGGCGGCCAAGCCCGTCCAGGAGCCCAAGAAGGCGGAAGAAAAACCCGCCGACGCTCCCAAGGCAGGCGGCGAGCGGCTGACCGTGGTCAGCCCTCTGGCCGGTAAAATCATCCCGGTGGAAGAGGTTGCCGACGGCGTATTCAGCGAAAAGATGGTTGGCGACGGCTTTGCCGTGGAGCCCGAGGCCGATGAGGTTCTGGCCCCGGCGGACGGCGAGATCACCCTGGTGTTCGACACCAAGCACGCCTTCACCATGCGCACCGCCCAGGGCGTGGACCTGCTGGTCCACATGGGCATCGACACCATCCGCCTGAACGGCGAGCCCTTCACCCTGAACATCCAGCAGGGCGACACCGTGAAAGCCGGTCAGCCCATCGGCACCATGGACCGTGCGGCCATTCTGGCCGCGGGCTACCGCACCGTGACCCCCGTTGTGGTGGGCAATCTGGCCGATCTGGGCGGCTTCGAGCTGACCCGCACCGGCCAGGTAAAGGCCGGCGACGCGGTGATGGAAGTCTTCTGATTTTTGCTATCCTCTCAACTCCTGGGGCGATACCGCGCAATTCCAGGTGGTGGAGCGCGCCAGAAAATTTTTTGTGAGATGAACCCAAAAGCGCAGGCAAGCCTTGGTGGCTTGGCGAGCATTTTGGGAAAATATCACGGAAAATTTTGGCGCGATACGCCGCCTGAGCCCATCGGGCGTGAATTGTGCGGTGTTGCCCGCAATACACAGATGCACAACGCCCCGACCTGGTTTCAGGCCGGGGCGTTGTGTTCGTTATGGTGATTTTGAAGCTCAGCCCTCACTCAGATACTGGCGGGGGTCCTCGTAGTTGCCGCCCCGCAGCGTTTCCAGATGCAGGTGAGTTTCCAAGCCGCTCTCGGCAGGGGCCTGCCCCAGCGTGGCGATGGCCTGACCGGCCAGCACCTCGTCGCCCGCCTTTACCAGTACGCTGCCGCTGGCAAGGCCGCAGTAGCGCCAGGTGACGGCACCGTCGTCGATCTCCACGATCTGGCCCCACATGCCGTCCTCATACACGGCGGTGACCCGCCCGGACACCGCGCTCTTCACCGGGCTTTGGTCCTCACAGAAGATATCCAGCCCGTTGTGGGTGCGCCAGTCCTTCAGAGTCTCGTTGTACACCAGCTCGTCGCCGCTATATTCCTGCCCGGTCTGCCCATCCACCGGCCACACGAAGGAGGGCGCCGGCGCAGCGGCAGGCTCTTCGGGTGCGGCAGTAGGCGCGGGCTGCTCCTGCGAGCCAGAGGAGGAAGCCGGCGAGGGCGATGGCTTGGCCGAGGCGCTGGGCCTGGGCGTAGCGGTGGGGGTCGGGGTGGCCTTGATGGGCACATCCTCCACATCCTGTTCCACCGGTGCCTCGGGCAGATCCCATATCGCCTCACCTCCCTGATCCGTCTGCGGTTTGTTCTGTTCCACGATGTTCTTCACGGCAAAAAAGCTGCACGCCGCCGCGATCACGATGCACAGCGAAAGCGCCCAATACAGCCCCCTGCCCCGAAACAACGAAGCGATCCATTTCATTCCCTTTGCTCCTTATCTTTTGCAGTTTTGCGGCGGCGCGGCCGGTTGCCCCGCCGATGCTTTGCTGCCGCTTTGCCTTTAGTTTTGCGCCAAAGCGGCCGGTTTATACATGTGCCGGATGTCACTTGAAATCCCCTTTTTTGAATAGTACAATAAGGGTGAAAAAAGTCAGCGGCCGCAAGCGGGCGGCCAATTCAAGCGAACGGAGGGCTGTTTTTGACCAAACCTTACATCGCCGGTATCGGCGGCGCAAATGTGGACATCCACGGCCAGAGCTTCGCGCCCCTGATCATGCGGGATTCCAACCCCGGACGACTGCATCTGTCCATGGGCGGCGTGATGCGCAATATTCTGGACAACCTCACCCGCCTAGGCGAAACCTGCCAGATCGTGACCGCAGTGGGCG
Organism: Allofournierella sp.; assembly: GCF_017889395.1. NCBI lineage: Bacteria > Bacillati > Bacillota > Clostridia > Eubacteriales > Oscillospiraceae > Allofournierella > Allofournierella sp. Next base: position 26,290 of record NZ_JAGHKE010000004.1, read on the forward strand.
ACGACGCCTACGGCCAGATGCTGCGCACCGGCTGCCAGGCTCTGGGCATGGGCACCGAGGGCATGCTCACCCGGCCGGGGCATTCCTCCTCCACCTACATCTCCATCATGGACTCCGCCGGCGACATGCTGGTGGCCATGAGCGACATGCGCATCCTCACCGAGATGGACGAGGACTTTGTGGCCGGGCAGCTGGAGCTGCTGAACGGGGCCGAGCTGGTGGTCTGCGACGGCAACCTTTCCGCCAGCGCGCTGAACTACCTTACCGCCCACTGCACCGCGCCTCTGTGCGTGGACCCGGTGAGCACCACTTGGGCCCGCAAGCTGGTTCCCATTCTGGGCCGGTTCGACACCATCAAGCCCAACCGGCTGGAGATGGAGATCCTGGCGGACATGCCCATCGCCACCGAAGAGGACCTGGAAGAGGCCTGCACCCGTGTGCTGGCCACCGGTGTGCGCCGGGTCTTCGTGAGCCTTGGGGCAGACGGCATCTATTACAAGGGCCCGGGCGGCAGCATCCATCGCCGCAGCCGCCGCTTCGACCAGATGGCCAACGCCACCGGCGCGGGCGACGCCACCATGGCAGGCATTCTGCACGCCACCCGCAAGGGTCTCAGCGAAAGCGAGATCCTGGATTGGGCGCTGGGCGCAGGCCTTGTGGCCATCAGCGGCAAGGACACTATCAATCCCGACATGAGCGAACAAGCCATTCAACAAATGATAAAGGAGTATGTGAAATGAACCTGAAGCAGTATCTGGACATCACCCCCGAAGTAAAGACCGCTCTGGAAGAGGGCAAGCCCGTTGTTGCCCTGGAGAGCACCATCCTGTCCCACGGCATGCCCTACCCCCAGAACCTGGAGTTCGCCGCTGAGGTGGAGAAGATCATCCGCGCCGAGGGCGCTGTGCCCGCCACCATGGCCATCATCGACGGCCGCATGAAGGTGGGCCTGTCCGCCGGCGAGCTGGAGCTGATGTGCAAGGGCGAGGGCGTTGTGAAGGTAAGCCGCCGCGACCTGCCCATGATCCTGGCCGAGGGCGGCACCGGCGCCACCACCGTGGCCTCCACCATGATCCTGGCCAACCTGGCCGGCATCAAGATCTTTGCCACCGGCGGCATCGGCGGCGTACATCGCGGCGCCGAGACCACCATGGACATCAGCGCTGACCTGCAGGAGCTGGCCCACACCTCCGTGGCCGTTGTCTGCGCGGGCGCCAAGATGATCCTGGACATCGGCCTGACTCTGGAGTACCTGGAGACCATGGGCGTTCCCGTTCTGGGCTACCAGACCAGCGACTTCCCCGCCTTCTACTGCCGTAAGAGCGGCTTCGGCGTGGACTACGCCGCCAAGGACGCTGCCGATGTGGCCAAGATTGCCAAGACCAAGTGGGACCTGGGCCTCAACGGCGGTATGCTGATCGGCAACCCGGTGCCCGAGGAGTTCGCCATGGACTTCGACGAGATGAGCGCCATCATCGACAAGGCTCTGGCCAGCGCCAACGCCGACGGCGTACGCGGCAAGAACATCACCCCCTACCTGCTGGCCCATATCGTGGAATACACCCAGGGCCGCAGCCTGGCCACCAACATTCAGCTGGCCTACAACAACGCCCGCGTGGCTGCCCGCATTGCCCGGGAGTACGCTGCTCTGTAAGCGTTTTGCATCAAAGTATTTTGCCCCCTGCCATATCGGCAGGGGGCTTTTTGTTGCCTTTTTGCCTTTATTTCCAGCTCTGCCGTCTGCCCGCCAGATGACTCAGGTAGCCGTGCAGGGAGGCTGTACTCTGCACCAGCTGGAAGAAAAACAGGAACAGAATAAATCCTCCCACCGTGTTCTTAAACGGAATGTTCAGCCGCCGCTGGTAGCGGTAGACGGTCCAGAAGCACAGCGCCCCCACCAGCGCAGTGAACACCGTGAGCAGACCTACCAGATAGCAATAGCCAAACAGGGCCAGAATCACCCCGGGTACAAAGCCGAACAGGTAGGCCAGGTCCAGATAAATGATGCTCAGGTTCACGCTGGTGAAGTAACGGGTGCAGCCCCGCTGCTGCCAGGGCGGCACCTCCCGCAGCCCCTCCAGCATGCCCATGGCCCAGCGCCGCCGCTGCCGGTACAGCCCGCCCAGGGTCTCCGGTACCCTGGTGTAGCCCACCGCGGCGGGCTCATAGCCGGAGGCATAGCCCAGCGCCAGCAGCCGGTAGGTGAGCACGATGTCCTCGCCCATCACCTGCTGCCAGCCGCCCGCCTTACGCACGGCGCAGGTATTGTAGGCACTGAAGGCTCCCTGAGCCACCAGGGTGGAGCCGTAGCTGCCCTGGAACCGCTTCACCGCCGCGATGCTGAGCAGATAATCGTAGTTCTGCATCCGTGCCGTCAGGCTACGAGTGGGGTTCTGCACAAACAGATTGCCCGCCACGCAGCTCCGCCGGGTACTCACAATATGATTCATAATTCGCTGCACCGCGTTACCCTCCAGCCAGGTGTCCGCGTCCACCGTGAGAAAATGGCGGGTGCCCACCTTACTGAGGCCCAGGTTCAAAGCGTTGGCCTTGCCCGGCTGCCCGCAGTACAGATACCGCACCGGCCGGTTTTCCGGTGCCAGCCGGGCCATGGCCTGAATCTGGCGCTTGGTGCCGTCGGTGGAGGCATTGTCCACCGCCAGAATGCAGATGCGCCCGGCATACCTCTGGCTGAACAGCGCCTGAATGGTCCCGGAGATGCTCGCCTCCTCGTTGTGTGCGCACAGGATGACGGTGGTGTCCTCACAGGTCTGCGGATACTGCCGCACCTTCCGGTGCAGCAGGTTGGAAAAGAATATGGCGCTCATTAAGTAACCCGGCAAAAAGGCAATGCCGATGACCACCGCCCACACATAGACCGGCGGCAGCACCTGCGCCGTTTCCTCGATCCAGGGGAGCGACAGCCAGACCGAAAATGCCAGCCACAGCATGCCGAACCCCACGGACAGGATAAATTTTTTGTTCACCCGAATCCCCCCTTTTTTCGACAGCCTATGTCAAAGGAGGGCGAATGGTGTCAGGCCTTTATGGGCGGGGCAATCGGTTTTCCTGCATTTTTACACAAAAAAATTCCCCCGCGGCCTGCCTGCCGCGAGGGGATTCTGATGGAAAAAGAATTTTCTGGGATATTATGGATCTGCACTCAGCTTCGGTCCCGACGCAGATTGCTGGGCTTCAGCGGAATGGACATGACCACCGCGATGCCCATGGCCAGCGCCACCGCGATTTTCAGCGTCTCGGCACCCTTGGCCGCGCATTGGACGGTGTCGCCGGTGATAAAGGCATAGGCAGTGTAGTAAATGCCCGCACCGGGCACCAGCGGGAAGATGCCGGGGATCAAAAACAGGGTCACCGGGGCCCGGCGCACAATGGCAAAGGCGCGGGTGGCGATGGTCAGCGGGATCACCGCCACCAGACTTGCCAGCACCGAGCTGGGCTGCACCAGCATCATGGCCCAGTAGACCAGCCAGCCGATGGCGCCCACGATGCCGCAGGCGGCAAAATGCCGGGGCGGCACATGGAACAAAAGGCCGAAGCAGACGGTGCCCAGAAAGGCCAGCGCCAGCTGGCGCAGAAACTCGATCATCAGCAGCATCATACGTTCACCCCCGGAATCATGGTGGCCAGGCCCAGAATCAGGCCCACGCCGCAGGCAATGCAGGCGGCGGTGAGCAGGGCATCCAGCATGCGGATGGTGCCGGACAGAAAGTCCGCCATAATCAGATCGCGGATGCCCAGGGTCAGCGCCATGCCAGGCACCAGCGGCATCAGGGCGCCGATGATGGCCTTATCCATGTTCTGACCGAAGCCGGTGAGGAACAGCAGCATGGTGACCAGCGCCACAAAGGCCGCCCCCAGAAATTTGGTGATCAGCTTGTTCAGGCCCCAGCGGCCCATCCACAGCAAAAACACCTGCAGGCCAAGGCCCACCGCCAGAGCGATCAGGCCGTCCTGCCAGATACCGCCGAACATGAGCGCAAAGCAGGCGCTGCCCGCGCCGCAGGCCAGAATCTGGTCCCGGCTGGGGGCGTAGGGCGTGGTTTTGATCCGTTCCAGCTCTTTGTAGGCCTCATCCAGAGTCACATGCCCCTGGGCGATCTTGCGGGAAAGGGCATTCACCGCCTCCACCCGGCCCAGGTGCACCTCACTGGCGGGCACACTGCGGATCTGGGCCGGCTGGCCGTAGTCCGAACCCATGCTGGCGAACAGGCCGTTGGTAAGTACGTAACCGTGGAAGCTGTCCACCCCAAGGCTTTTGGCCATGATCTCCATGGTCTGCTGGGTGCGGCTCACCTCGGCCCCGTTTTTCAGCAGCACCTCGCCTGCCGCCATCACAAATTCCAGCACACGCTGCTGGTCGTTCATATCGCTTCTCCCCTATTCTTCTGCGTTTTGCGCCGCTCGGCTTTTTGCAGCGCTTTCCCGGTTTCCCTCATAGACAGATTTCAGCGCGAGAGCTTACCCGCCCCCGCGCCGCGTTTTATTCCCGGATGTTGTCCCGTACCTGGGCAAACTCCGGCAGAGTCTTGAACAGATGCCCGGCGATGACCTCCATCAGCAGGAAGTCCTCCTCGCTGTCGATGTCCAGCACGCCGGTATCCAGCATCTTGCTCACGCCGATCTTGCCGTCCCACAGAATGCCGGTGGTGTTGTTCGCCAGAAAATCTCGGCGGAATACATAGATGCTGGCGTTCACATCGTAGAACACCGGGGCCTGCTGGCGGGCGGTGTAGGTGGCGTTGTCGATGCCCTTTTCCACGTGGTCGCCGCAGTCCCGCACCATGTTGAAGCAGGGGTTCCGGCGGGACTCGGTGACGCTGAACACCAGGTCCAGATCCGGGCGGGAGGCCTTCATCTCAAAGGCGTTCTGCACGTCCTTGGCGGTGCGCAGCGGGCTGGTGATGTCCAGATCCATCACATAGTCGTAGGTGCAGCCGTTTTTCTCCTCCATGCGTGCCAGGCTGTCCTGAAAGACGGCCATCTTGGGCACGGTGTCGCCGCCCAGGGCCTCGCCGCGGGGCAGGAACACCACCTCGGGATATTTGGCGGCCACCAGATCCGCCAGGGCCTGACTGTCGGTGTTCAGGCAGATGTCCACCTGCACATCCGGCCGGGCGGCCTTGAACAGAGAAGCTGCGCTCAGGGTGTAATACACCAGCGGCTTTTCACAGAACACCTTCAGGTTCTTGTTTTTGAATCCCTTGCTGCCTGCGCGGCCGCAGATGGTGATGAGCAGTTTTTCCACGTTTCGTTCCTTCTTTCCCTTTTATTCCTCGCCCAGGGTCAGCTTGAGCACATCCAGCGCCATGGCCGGGCTGTTGATGCTCTCGCCCTGGCCGTTGATGGCGTAGTCCAAAAAGTACTCCATCTCCCGCATGTAGCGGTCGTTCACCGGCTCCTCAAAATGCTGCACCACACCGTTGGCCAGGGTCAGGGTGCCCGCGCCGAAGTCGGCGGTCACGGTGCCGTCGGCGCAGAACAGCTCGATGGTGCGCCGGTAGGTGCGGCCGAAGTAGTCCAGATGAATCTCCGCCAGCATATTCGGATAGCGGGCGATGTAGACAGACAGATCGTCCGAGTCGATCTCCAGATCGGAATAGGTGCCCTTGAAGTTGTAGCTTTCCAGAGGCTTGCCGAACAACTCCACCATGTAGTCCCACTCATGGATCAGGTCTATGGTCACGCCTCCGCCCATGTCCTTGTGGGCGGAGTAGACCTTGCGATAGTCCACACCGGGCCGCCAGTCCGGCAGGTAGGACGAGCAGATGACCCGGGCGGAGTAGGGCCGCAGGGTGGGCATCAGCTTTTTCAGCGCCAGGAAGGTGCCGCACCAGCGCATGGGCGCGGCCACATAGGCCTTCTGGGTCTCAAGACCCAGCTCGGCCAGATCGTAATCGGTGTGATCGAAGATGGGCTTTTCGATGAACAGGTTCTCCGCCTTGCCCGCCAGATCCGCCAGGGTGGAGGCGTGCAGGCTGGTGGGGTTGGTGATGAAGGCCACATCGTAATGGCCCAGCTGCTCGAAGTCGATGTACTGGTGCTTGATCACCGCCGCCAGCTCGGGGGGCAGAGGCTTCAGGCTGGAGCGCAGCGCGTCCACCTCCAGGGAAACGCCCCGCCGGGAGGCAATGTGGATCAGGTTGTTCAGATGCCGCTTGCCGATGGAACCCAGGCCCACAAACAATACTTTCATGGTGCTTCCTCCTTTTGTTTTGTTGGCAAAAACAGCTTTATGCCTCCTCGATGGCCTCGATCAGCCGGATGGTCTCCAGATCCTTTTCGAAGCTGTAGCGGGGCTGCTCGGCGCCCTTGAGCACCGCGAAGAAGTTGGCCAGCTCGTCCACGTAGGCGTTTTCCACGATGTTGTCGCTGTAGCGGGAATCGTGCTCAAAGCTCTCGTAGGTGTTCACCGGCAGCTTTTCACCCTTGTCGTGGTCAAAGGTGTAAAGGCTCCTGGGGTTGCCCTCCCAGAACAGGTGCAGCCCTTCGCCGAAGCACTCAAAGTTGCGCACCGCCTTGGGGCTCACCACGTCCACCGCCAGCATGCCCTTCACGCCGTTTTCGTGGCGCAGGGTCACAAAGTAGCTGTCCGGGTAGTCCACCTCCAGCTGGCTGATTTTGTCCTTTTCCACATGCAGGCTCTTCACCGGGCCGAAGGTGTCCAGCAGCCAGGGCAGGTCGATGCCGAAGATCTCCCGCACGCCGCCGGTGCGCTTGTCGCCCACAAAGAAGTTCTTGTAGTTCTCCCAGGGGTGCCAGTCCGGCAGGTACTGGCCGATGTGATAGATGTAGTTCACCGGCTTGTCAAAGGCTTCCACCTGCTGCTTGATGTACCGGGTCTCGCCCCGGTAGAGCATGGTGGAGGAAAGGAACAGGGGCAGGCTCTTTTCCTTGGCCTTTTTCATGTTCTCTTCGTAGCCGTCGCTCACCAGGTTCAGCTCGGTGAATACCGGCAGGCCCGCGTCCAGCAGCTCGCTGATAATGGCCGCATGGGTGATGGGGGCGGTGCAGACCAGAGCCGCGTCGAATTTTTCTGCTGCCACCGCTTCGCCGATGCTGGCATAGGCGGTGATGCCCAGGCCCTCGGCCTCGGTGCGGCGGGATTCAGTGGTGTCCACTCCGCTGATTTCAATGGACGCGTCCATTCCCTTGGCCAGGCGGGCACGGCGCTTGCCCATGCTGCCCAGACCCACGATCAAAAGTTTCATTTGTTCACACCTCGCGTTTTTGTTCCGGCCCGCCCGTTCGGGCATGGGCCGGGATTCATTCCTGTTTCAGCCATTCCGCCGGGACCCAGCCGGGCCGGTCGCCGGTCTTGATGAGCGCCCAGTCCCCTGCCCGGGCGGCAAGGCCCACCTGCTGGCCCGCTTGCAGCGGCGGGCGGTAGTCGGTGTAATCGTCCGCCAGCCTCCAGCCGTTCCCGGTCTGCTCCACCAGCTGAGCCGGGGCCCAGAATTCCCGGCCGGTCTTTTCGTGGCGGCAGCGGCACAGCCCGCCCTGCCATTGCAGGGGCTGCACTTCATAGCTGGGCCAGTTGATGTTCACGGTGGCGGGATTTTCCGCCTGGGGGTGCAGCACCCGGGCGGCGGGCAGCTCGTCCACCCATTCGCAGCCCAGATACTCCCCGTCCTGCAAAACCGCGCCGTTCAGCTGGCCGCCGGTTTTGACCCGGTTGCCCCCGTCGATACAGAGGATGTTCCGCGCCTTGTCATAATAAGGAGAAAGGCGGCACTCGGTCAGGTCGTAATTGCAGGCCGGGTAATGGCCCACGATCAGCAGACGGTCGAAACGCCCGGCGGTTTGCAGAAAGCCCCGCCGGGTGATCACATCCACCGGGTCCTGCTCCTGCGGGGGCTTGGCCGCATCCATGGCCGCGTGGGCAAAATAATATTGCGCACTTGCCAGAATGCGGGGCAGCCCGGCCAGAAAGGCCGCCTGCTCCGGGTAGGCCCGGCAAAGCGCCTGGATGGTGCCGTGGGCATCCGCCAGCGCCTCGTTCCTGCCGATGCCCTGGGCCGCACACTGCTCCCAGAACAGCTGCCTTGGCTGGCGGTCCAGAAAGACCGGCAGCCAGGGGGCTTCTACCTCGTCGTTCATACCGTCGCAGTTGCCCAGCAGGATGTGCACATCCGGCAGCTCCGCCAGCTCCATGGCGAAATCCAGCATGGCCATATTCTCCTCGCCCTTGGTCAGCAGGTCCCCCGCCAGAACCAGTGCATCCGTGCCGGGGCGGTAGTCCAGCTTTTTCAAAAGGCGTTCCAGCAGAGCCTTGCAGCCGTGGATATCGCTGATGGCAAGCACCCGCTGGCCCGGCTTGAACTCCGCGTTCCGGAGCATGCCCGGGGCCATCGGGTACCGCTTACTCCACGGGTCCATCGTAGAATCCCTTGGGCGCGCCGAAGTCCGGCCGGGCCAGCTGGGCGCGCAGGATCTCCACAATGCGGCCGCTGGTATCGCCCCCGTTGTAGGGGCTTACGGTCTGCTTTGCCTTTGCAGCAAATTCCTCACTGAATGCGGTTTCGAGAGCCGTCAGAATCTCGCCCTCCTCCGCCTTGCAGCAGAGCACGTTGGGGCAGATGATCCGCCCGGCCTGCCGCTCGCCGATGTTCACCGTGGGCACCCCGAAGGTGGGGGTCTCCACCACACCGGAGGAGGAATTGCCCACCACCGCCGCCGCGCAGGCCATGGCGGAAAGATACCGCTTGACCCCGAGGCTCGTAAAGGCAATGGCCTTGTCGGGATATTTTTCCACCCAACGGTCGATCAGCTCGTTGATGGCAATACCACCCGCGTCCGCATTGGCCTTGGTGATGAGCCAGCGCACCGGGCGGGTCTTTTGCAGCTGCTCCATGGCGGCCAGAAGCTGGGCCACCTGTTCGGTGGGGCTGGCCCCGCCGGCGGTTTCCGGGTGGAAGGTGACCAGCGCGAAGGGACCGGAGAGATCAAAGCCCAGACTCTCGCTCAATTCTTCCCGGCTCATCTTGGGCATGGTGCGGATGTTCTCATCCCCCAGGCCGCCCACGTTGAACACAGTGTCCGGCGCTTCGCCCATGCGGATGACCCGCCGGGCGTATTCCGCACAGCTGGGAAAATGCAGGTGGGCCATCTTGGTGATGCAGTGGCGGTAGTAGTCGTCCGCCGCGCCCAGGGTCACGTCGCCGCCGCTGATGTGGGCGATGGGCACCCCGGTCATGGCCGCGGCCTGCGCCGCCGCGAAGATCTCGTACCGGTCGCCCAGCACCAGCACCGCGTCCGGCTTATGCTCCCAGAACCAGCGGCTGAACTGCTGGATGGTATAGGCCACCGTGTCCGCCGTGGCCAGCGGGCCGGTGCCAAATTTCAGAATGGGGATACGGGCGGCGATGGGTACCCCGTCCGCCTCGATCTCCTGCACAGTATTGCCGAATTCCGGGGCCAGATGGGCGCCGGTTACCAATACTTTTAGTATAAAATCGTCAGATTTCAACAGTTTTTGGATCACCGGACGCAGCAGACCGTACTCGGCCCGGGTCCCGGTGACGACCGCAAGGGTCTTTGGCTGGGCTGCCATGGGCAGCACCCCCTTTTGTAGTTTGCATCGCGCCGCCCCGAAATGCAGGGCAGCAAACGCGCGGCACTCCACGCATTACAGCTCGATTTTTTCGTCCTCTTCAAAATCCCGCTTGGCGGTCTTGCCCAGCACCTCGTACCAGCGCATGGGGCTGATGCCGTCGCCGGGGCGCTTGGTGGTCAGGTTCTCGGCGGTGAAGGTCTCCCCCGCCTTGATGGACCGGGCCGCCACGATGCTCTTGCGGGCGATGGGCTTGTTTTTGGCCTCGCTGGCGCTCACCGCCTTGCGTCCGGTGCCCAGGGCGGCTTCGGTGTGGCGCACCGCATCCACCATGGCCTTCAGCTCGGCGGGCTCCAGGCTGGCCTTGTGATCCGGGCCCTCCATGGTCTTGTCCAGCGTGAAGTGCTTTTCAATGACCGTTGCCCCCAGGGCCACCGCAGCCACGTCGCACTCCCAGCCGGAGGTGTGGTCGGAAAGGCCGTAGGGCAGGCCGAACTGCTCGCCCAGCTCCAGCATGGCCAGCAGGTTCGCGTCCTCGTAGGGGGTCGGGTACTCGGTGTTGCAGTGCAGCACGGTCACCTCAGGGCAGCCGTTTTCCTCCAGGATGCTCAGGGCGTCCTCGATCTCGGGCAGGGTGCTCATGCCGGTGGACAGGATCACCGGCTTTTTGGTGCGGCCCACTGCCTCCAGATAGGGCAGGTTGGTGATCTCGCCGCTGGGCACCTTGCACATGGGCAGGTCCAGACTGGCCAGGAACTCCACGCTGGGCAGGTCAAAGGGGGCGGACAGATACTGGATGCCGATGGAATCGCAGTATTCCTTCAGCTCCTTGTGGGCCTCAAAGCCGAAGTGGATGCGGCGCACCATCTCCAGCTGGCTCTCCTCGGCCCCGGTCTCCCGCTTCTGATACTCCGCCTTCTGGGCGAATTTGGAGATGACCAGCTCGGGTACGGCAGTCTGGTATTTCACCACATCCGCGCCGCATTCCTTGGCCACCAGGGCCATCTTCTTGGCCAGCTCCAGGCTGCCGTTGTGGTTCACACCGGCTTCCGCAATGATCAAAACGCTCATGGAATCGCTCCATTTCTTATACAAAACGTAATTTTATTTGTTTTTCAACAGTTTCCCACCGGTTTTCGACCGCAGGCGCGGCCGTTTTGTGGAAATTCAGCTGTTGCCCTCCAGGCGGCGGCGCATGTGGTCCAGCTCTTCGATCTGGCCCATGTCCATCCAGCTCTGCTCGCTGATGGGGTACACACCCACCTTTTCACCGATGGAGCGGTAGTGCTCGATGATGTCGGTGAAGCCCTGCTTCTTGCCGTCCTCCAGCTCCTCCACCACGCGGGGCTCCACCACATACACGCCGGTATTGGTGAGGAAGTTCATCTCCGGCTTTTCCCGCATGGTCTGGATGGTGCCGTCGTTGTTCAGCTCGATGACCCCGTAGGGCACGGTGAAGTGCTTCACCGCGCAGACCATGGTGATGATGTTGCCCTGGCTCTTGTGGTAGTTCAGAATGTCGCCGTAGTCGGCATCCAGCAGGATGTCGCAGTTGGACAGAAAGAAGGTGTGGTCCAGCTTGCCCTTCAACAGGCACAGACCGCCGCCGGTGCCCAGAGGCTGGTCCTCATCCGCGTAGGAAACCTGATAGCTCTTCTCCAGATCGTTGAAGTAGCTCTTGATCATGTTCTTTTTATAGTTGACCACCAGATGGAAATCGGTGCAGCCGAAATCGCAGAAGCGGTCGATGATGAGCTCCAGGATGGGGCGCTCGCCCACCGGGATCAGAGGCTTGGGCAGGATCTTGGTATAGGGGTACAGGCGGGTGCCCAGACCGCCGGCCATGATGACCACCGGAAGCCCGGCGCAGGTGCGGTTGTCCAGGTCCACGCCGCTGGTGAAGATGATGTCCACAATGCGGCCCTGCTTGTCCAGCAGGGGCAGGGCATCGATGCCCTGCTCTTCAATGTAGGCCCGGGCGCGGCCGCGCTGCTCCAGGGGCAGGCTTTTGGGGTGGTAGTTGGCGGCCTCGCGCAGCGGGCCCTCCAGCGCGCCGCCCCGCAGGATGTACTTGCGGATGTCGCCGTCGGTCACCGCAGCCGCCAGCTTGCCCTCCGGGGCAATGAACAGGATGCGCTGGCCGGTCTCGTCCAGCTTTTTCAGGGTATTCAGCACACTGGTATTTTCGTCGATCAGCAGCTCGTCGATGCGCAGCATGGGCGCTCGCCTCTCTTTCGTGGATGTATTGTTACAGCGCCAGCAGCGCGTCGATGACCCGCTGGCAGTCCTCGCGGGTCAGATTGGTGGAGCAGGGCAGGTTCACGATCTTGGCCCGATAGTCCTGGGCCTTCTCGTCGCTGAACACCTGGTTTTTGCCGTAGTCCGCCTGCTCGTGGATCAGCGCCCACACCGGCCGGGTCTGGATCTTCTGCTCCTTCAGCGCCTGAATGATGGCGTCACGCTGGTGGCGGGGGTCCTCCAGATACAGCGAGAAGAACCACTTGTTGGAGCGGGTGCAGTCGTCCCGGAAGGGCAGGATGCGGTAGCCGTTCTTGCCGTCCAGCGCGTCCTTGTACATCTGCCACATCTCATGCTTGTGGGCGATGAAGCCCTCCACCTGCTCGATCTGAGCCAGGCCCAGCGCCGCCTGCAGATTGGTCAGGCGGTAGTTGTAGCCCACCTCGTCGTGCAAAAACTGCAGCTCGTCGGCCTTGGCCTGGGTGGACAGGTGCTTTGCATGCTCGGCCCAATCCGGATGGTTGGAGACCACCATGCCGCCGCTGCCGGTGGTGATGAGCTTGTTGCCGTTGAAGCTGTAAACGCCCACGTCACCGATGGTACCGGCGTACTTGCCCGCGAAGGGACCGCTGGTGTAGTAGGTGCCCAGAGCCTCGGTGGCATCCTCGATCAGGATCAGGTTGTATTCCCTGGCGATGCGGGTAAACTCCACCATATCCGCCATGTTGCCGAACACGTGCACCACCAGCAGAGCCTTCACATGGCGGCCGGAGGTGTTGTTGATCAGCTTGCCGCCTTCCATATGGCACTCCTCTTTGCAGAAGCGCTCGGCGGCGGCGGGGTCCATGCACAGGCTGTCGTCACAGCCGATGAACACCGGCTCGGCATTGGCATAGCGCACCGGGTTGACCGCGGCAATGAAGGTGAGGGTGGGCACGATCACCTCGTCGCCCATGCCCACGCCGGAGATCAGCATGGCCAGGTGCAGGCCGGAGGAGCCGCAGTTGCAGGCTACGGCCCGGTCCATGTGCACATAGTCGGCGATGGCCTTTTCAAAGTCGCCCACCTTGCTGCCGCCGGTGGACACCCACTCGCTGACCACCGCGTCGTTCACATATTCTTTCTCCTTGCCGGAAAAATTGGGAACGGACAAAGGAATAAAGTTTGCCATTTTCAATAACCTCTTTTCCAAAGATTGGGCTGGCGCCG